>NZ_JBIDFH010000003.1:0-254482 GCF_046635745.1 Gilliamella sp. CG35 | reverse complement strand
AGATGTGTATAAGAGACAGTGCTAATACAACAAAGTGTGATAAAGATTCGGTTAAAAAAATAAATATAAAAACATTTTCTGGGGACAATATGAATTTATTATACCAATATTGCCCATATAATAATGAAGAATCAAAGGATTATGATGGATATCAATTATTAACGATTAACGTTGATAACAATTCATTCACCTATACAAATAATGTGATTGGAAATGAATATTTTGGTGGGGAAATGTTTTATTCAAAACTAGGTATATTCGGTTTAATCGAATCAAATACAGGTAATTCACCATTAACAATCACATATTTGAATATCAAAGATAATAATCTAATTTTATTGGGAAAAATCACGTTTGAACGACGTATGGGAAATATAATCGGTGAGCCCATTATAGAAAATATAAGTAATGAAACTATTAGAATTATCGATAATATATCTGTATTAAATAAAAAAAATATTTTGGGGGAATATTTTTTAAATTACTATGAAAGCTTTCTGTTTATTTTAGCCGATCAATTTAAACAAAATTTGTCAAAACATGAAATAAATAGATTACTAGCTAAATTAGCTAATTATCAAGATTTAAATAATTTTTATAGGCAAAAAATCTTTTTTAAAGATCGTTCTTTATGTACATATAATGAAAATCTAATTGAAATGGATGCCTTTGGTTGCCAAATAGGAAATAAGCAATTATCTATTTGTTATGATTATTTTAACAAAAGTGATCTAATATATAGATTTGGCAATAAAAACAAAATAGAATTAGAGTTGCGAAAAGAAATTTCTGACCATAAAGTTTCAATAAATCCGTTAGTTTTTAAAAAAAACATTTGGCATTATGAAGTAAATACATATCCAGATAATGCAGGAATTTTAATAAAAAAAAATAACGAGAATATTACATTTCTTAAATGTGAAAATGAAAGTGTAGAACCTTATATACTTAATCCAATATGGAATTAGAATGAAATAGGTTAGTAATAACTTGTTGACAAGTCACATGGATAAGTGAATTTTTCTGCTTATATAAATAATATCTGGTTATTTAGGAAACGCATATTTTTACAAACATTGAAAAATCATAACCCAATACTAAATTACACAAAACTAAAAAAGGTCAAACATCTGACACCTCAAATAAACTTGCAGAAACTTTTACGCCTGTAACCTTGTGCTAAAGCGGTAGGCGTGATTTATGCAAGCTGTGGCTATGGTGGATTGTTTCAATGTTAAAATTGAACTCAAAAGAAATTACACTCTAGAAGATGCCGAATTCGCTATAAATCTAATATATAAGAAGCATGGCAAGCAAATGGCAATAATAATTGAAAAAATGTATCGTTCAGAAACTGCACATTTTGAATCCTTACAATATAAGCAAACGGGGACAGGAGGTATGGAATCTTTTGGTTTACCACTATACTATGGTTGGGAGTGGTTTGGTTTTAAACAGATTACAGAAACCAGCAGTTTAAAAGAGTTTTACCTGAGTGCGAAAAAAGCGACAACCCGAAACAAAGATAATGCTTCACTGGAGAACTATAAACCAACCCTCAAAGAGACCCTAACAATATTAGATAAGCAATATAAAGGTAATGATTATGCAACATTAACACAGGGATGTTTTAAAGAAATATCCGACAAACCACACTTAACAACGGCACTAGGACGGCTGTTAGTTAATTATCAAAGTGAATGGTATGAAGAGCTGGATGCAGAAGGAAAGCGGCCGGAATGGGAAGCATTAAACAGTGAAATGACCGATGATGCGGAAAACTATTTGGGTTATATCAAAGACGGTAATGAAGCAAAACGTGATGCATATGTTAGTAAGCATGACGAAAGCAAACAAGAATCAATAAAACAAGGCTTAGAACAACAAAGAAGAGATTATCAACGTTTTCCAGATGGTTATGAAGATGCACCCGACAAGAAATTAACACAAGAGCAACTTAAATTATTGGGTAAAATAAATGAGTTAGAAGAGAAGTATAAATTATGGGAAAAAACCAAAGAAAAAGCGACAAAAATGCTGTGGTGGGATGATGTCGCCAAAGGATTAGCTAAGCAAAGTCAACAGACAGAACAAAGTGACGCAGAAACTCAAAAAGAGCAATTAGCAGACATCTCAACTAATCAAACCCAAACTTCATCAACACTTGCCACTTTAAGTCAAAATGGTCGGGTGTGGTTTATTCATCCTTTATCTTTGGTTACAGTGTTCTATGTACAACCGATCACCGCATGCATCAAATACAGTCAAATTACCTTCGGTTGGTTTTTATTGCTCTTTGTTAATTAATTTCATACTATTAACAAAAATTATTTACAGGAGAATGGTATGAAAAAGACTTTACTAGCTGGTTTCATTGGGTTTGTGTTAGTCGGGTGTGTCAGTGATATTAAATATAATTATGTGCCAGAAGTTACACAAAAAAGTTATCCCGATCTTAATGTAGTTACAACTACGTATATAGGTGATGACATGGTTCGTCAAGGCAATATTAAAACAATGGATGTCATTTCTTTTCCTGTAACAACTCAAGTTAATAGGTTTTGGAGCGCTTATATCATTGATGCAGGCGATTATCCCAAGCTAGGTGAAGATAAAAAATATTTATTTTTTGCAGCAAAAAGTGTAAACGGTAATGCTACTGTAAAAAGTGTCAATGTACCTGCAACTCCGATAGGCATAAGGGTCAGTAAAGATTCGTCTAAAAATGAAGTGTGCATATCTTTTACAACAGGAACTGATTTTTGTGAGGCTCATAAACAGTTTACCTATAAAAAGGTTAGTGTGACGAATCAAGATGGATTCCAACAAACACTGATTTACAACGGTATGGTCGGTAGTAAAATTAATATAGGATATCGAGAGTTTAATAACGATATGGCTCGTCCAGCCTTTTCTAATAATGCTGAGTATGATTTATCGCGTTCTAGAATGATAAGGTATAAAGGTACTGTTATTGAGGTTCTGCAAGCCACGAATCAGCATATAAAATACAAAGTTATTAGCAATTTTAATACCTCTCACTAAATAAGGTGGAAGAAATTACATCGTTAAAACTAAAAATTGATGTGGAAAGCATCGATTAAGCGGATAAAAAAACTTGATGATTTTTGTAAAAAAGCGGAGCGCACCGCTCTGCTACTAATGAATTCGAAAGTTGTCAACAAACTATCAAAACTCTTTCTCGAACAACTAAAGAGGTTGAAGACGTCATTGGTGTATTGCTTAATTAAGTGATCAATTTTATGTTGATTTTCGAAATTTGATTGAGAGCTTAAGAGATGTTAATACCGTCTCAAAAGAGTCAGTAAGCATAAGAAAAAATCTTTCTAAAACTTAGAAAGGTTGTTAAATAGACGTACAATTACAGTCATTTACTTACAAATATTGTGATTAAAAGTAAAAAGACATAATTGCCGAAACAATAGCTACTAAAGCAAAAGTGGACTTTCTGAATAAACTAAGAGAGCATTTATCACTCAAAACATGATAAATGAGCGTGTTCTCTAACATATAAGGATAGCCATTATTTTGAGATCCAAAAGGTAATGCTTTGTTCAAACTCTCAACTATTTTTTATAAATTTTGCCAAATGAGTTAATGATAATATCATTCGGCATAGAGCCGAATAAAATAAGGGGACAAAGGCAAGAGCAATATTGAGTATATCGTTAAAATCATCTACCTAAAAGAAAAATGTTACCTTGTTATCAAAAATTGCTTGGTGCGCAGTAAAAATCGCAAAAGAAAGTACCGCTAAAAAAACTGTATGATCACAAGTAACTATCTGATAAATATAAAATTACATTCCTAATGCGTTTTAAACTAAATCGACTAAAAAAACAACAAAAAATTGGTGGAATTTTACACCTTCCTATTTTAATTAATAAACAATAGGTTATAATTAGAGTGTTCCCTGTATACACAGGGATAAACCGTAGCGAAACAGCCTGTAGTATAACTGAATTTCGTGTTCCCTGTATACACAGGGATAAAGCAGCATAATAAATGAAAAACACATCCTATATCACTTTATTTCTTGCTTACTCAGAGCATAGAGTTATCGGTAGTGCTCAGTGATAATTTAAGAATTTCGTAGCAAGCCATTTTTTAATAAAAAAACTTTAGCAATATTATAAAAATAGTGACAGTTATGACTTTGTGAACATCTAACGGAAATTAACCAACAGGATTTATATTGGTATTATCACTCTACCACGAGTAATATCACTGATGCTTTTTTGTAGTGAAAGCAATTTATCTTGCGTAATGGCAATATTGACGTTTACCCCTATGGCATCAAAATCTTGATTTTCAATTAGTGCATCCAGTTCTTTTAAGCGATTTTCTATAATTGGCCATTCATTATAATAGCAGTGAAATTGCAAAGGTATTCGGGCAATAAGTTCAATCAATTCTGCTTTTTGTAGACAATGACTGGCTGACCCACCATAGGCTCGTATCAAGCCACCTGTGCCAAGCTTGATTCCGCCAAAATAACGAGTTACCACCACCACTACTTGATCACAATCTTGTCCTTCAATCGCTGATAGAATTGGACGCCCTGCGGTGCTGGTTGGTTCGCCATCATCATTAAATCGATACTGTTGACCAATTTTCCATGCCCAACAATTATGTGTTGCGTTAGGATCGCTAATTTGATCGATAAAATCCGTTGCTTGCTGGGCATTAATAATGGGCGCCGCATTGACAATAAAGCGGCTTTTTTTAATTTCTTCTGTCAGTTCGGTTGGATTTGCTAATGTATATGGCATACTAAATCTGGTAAAATCATTTTATTGCCGTTAATAATACTCAGCAGAAAGAAAATGTCTATTAATTTAGAACAATTGAAACTAACCCAGCAGCAATTAGCTGAACAAGTAAACCTAACCGATGATTTTAATTCATCAATCACTTTAATTGGTGGTACCGACGTAGGTTTTGAAGATGAAGGCAAAACCACCCGTGCCGCTATTGTGATTTTAACGTATCCGGATTTTGATGTGGTGGAATATCATGTCGCGCGATTAAAAACCGAGTTTCCTTATATCCCTGGTTATTTATCTTTTCGTGAGTATCCTGCTTTACTTTCTGCTTGGGAGCAGGTCGAACATAAACCTGATTTATTGTTGGTTGATGGTCAAGGTGTTGCGCATCCAAGGCGATTAGGTATTGCCAGTCATCTTGGTTTACTATTGGATATGCCAACCATTGGTGTCGCTAAAAAACGCCTTTGCGGTCATTATAATCCATTACCTAAAGTCGCCGGTCAAGTGACGCCTCTCACCGATAAGCAGCAACAGATAGGTTGGGTATTACAAAGCAAGAATAATTGTAATCCGTTATTTATTTCATCGGGTCATCGTATTAGTCAAGATAGTGCGTTGAATTGGGTCAATCTATGTTTACGTGGTTATCGTTTACCTGAACCTACACGCTGGGCGGATGCAGTGGCGTCGAATAAACCGTTATTTAAAAAATTTATTCATGCAAAATAAATCACAATCGTTAAAAAAAGGGGGCTTTACGTTTAAGCGCTTTTTTGTTGCGCATGACAAAAGTCCGATGAAAATCACCACTGATAGTTGTTTACTAGGGGCATGGGCTCCAATCTTTTCTTCAACTCATAAGGTGCTTGATATCGGTTGTGGTTGTGGCGTGATTGCGTTAATGCTTGCACAGCGCCTTGAACATCAAGCTTGTCAAATTGATGCAGTTGATATTAATGCGCAAGCGGTCAATCAATGTCAACAAAATAGCCAACAAGCAGGCTTTAAATCTGTATCAGCAATACAGGGTGATATTAATCGTTTTCAGGTGAAGAGTGACAATGGTTATGATTTGATTGTAACCAATCCGCCTTATTTTGAGCCGGCCGTGGATTGTCGAAGCAGTCAAAGGCAATTAGCCCGTTATACAGAAAGTTTAAACTACACACAGCTTATTGATTCAGTCAAACGATTATTAAAGCCAGACGGTCTATTCTGTTTGGTGCTGCCTTATCATTTAGCAGATCAATTTAGGCAATTATGCGAATCAAATCATCTATTTTTACAACAGCTGTTGCAGGTGAAGTACACGGCAGACAAACAATTTTCTATATCATTAATGGCGTTTGCTACAAAGCCTAATGCGAATGTCATTGAACAACAACTGTGTATGCGTTGTGATGATGGGCAGTATTCGCCTGCTTTTAGAGCGCTATTAGCGGATTTTTATTTGTTCCAAAAATAGCGCTAAGGGTTAGTTAATCCAGCATGACATAAAAATACATAACGGCAATAATGGCTAATATTATGATTGCGATTGCATAGATTTTGTCATGAACATAACTGAAGGCAGATAGGGATCGCTGCTTACGTGCGTATAAGTAAAATATTAGCCCAATTGCATACAATATCATTGATAATAATAAGTAAGACATCCCACCAGCATAAATTAACCATGCGCCATAAATTGATCCCGCAGCCCCAATAAAAATCAGGTAAACTTTGCGAGATTTTATGGCTAATTTAAGGACGAATAAAGCTGATAATAAATAGGGGATTAGTACCATTGAGGTAGATAATTGGATTAAAGTGTTATAACCCGAATGGTAGAAATATGCGAGAACAATCAATAGGCTGATCAAGCATGATGTTAGGTATAATGCATTGGCAGGCGTGCCATTTTTATTTAATTTGCCAAAACAGCGTGCAACGGTATGATTATTACCTTGCCCCGTTAAAAAAAGCATTTCAGCAGCAAGCATTAACCAGGATAATAATCCACCACTAACCGAAACAATCAGCCCAATATTAATTAATGTTGCTCCCCAACTACCAACTACATGCTCAATGACTAAAGCCATTGAAGGATTTTTCATTGCAGCCAGTTCTTGTTGAGGAACAATACCCAGCGACAGAACAGACACACAGATGAGCAATAAGCTAGTAATAGCAAAACCAAAAAAAGTTGCTCGGCTTATGCTTAAAATGTTTTTGGCTCGTGAAGCATATACCGTTGCGCTTTCGATACCTAAGTAAACCCATACGGTATAAAGCATAGTATGCTTTATTTGATCCACGATTGAGCCAAGTTGTGGCGTTCCCCAAAAGTCAATTTTGAATGTTGAAACCTTGAAAGCAAGAATAATGCAGACAATAAACAGACCAATCGGGACAATTTTTGCTAATGTGACTAAGCAATTTAATAAGAAAGCATGATAAATCCCTTTTAAAACAAGGGCATTAACCAGCCATAAAAAGATGAGTCCGCCTATGACTGCTGGTAAGGTTGTGCCATTACCAAAATAACTAAAGCAATCAAATGATCCTAACGCGCTAAATAAGATAACTAAATAACTGGCACACGACATCCATGCAGATATCCAGTATCCCCAAGCTGCGTTGAATCCTATATAATCACCAAAGCCTTCACGGACATAACCATATAAACCATCGTTAATCTTATAAAAACGAATCGAAAGATACTGAAATATCCGTGTCAGCATTAACATGCCAAAAAGCGTTATGATCCACGCAATTAAAATAGCGCCAGCACCAGACGCTTCAGCCATGTTTTGCGGTAAACTAAAAATACCACTTCCGACAATACTGCCAACCACAAGTAAGGTTAAAGGAAGTATGCCTAGTTTTGTGCGGGTAGGTGTATTCATAATTTTGTCTTATCTTGCGTTTAATTAGACTTTGGCAGTGTTTAATTAAAATCGTAATGACATGCAGCTAACGCCACCATCGACTTTGCGATATTCTGATGTATCAACTTCGATCACTTGATAGCCTAAAGCTTCGATCTTGGCTTTGGTAATTGGGTAACCAGCTGGCATGATGACCCGATCATTAACCCAAATACAGTTAGCGGCATAGCTTTCATGTTCTGGAATTTCAATAATGTTCAGATGTTGAAATTCGGGTTTGGTAATAAATTCGCCGGCTGCTAATAAATTGTTGTTTTCCAGATAAGCCAATCCTGTTTTTAAATGTAGCACTT
Organism: Gilliamella sp. CG35; assembly: GCF_046635745.1. NCBI lineage: Bacteria > Pseudomonadati > Pseudomonadota > Gammaproteobacteria > Orbales > Orbaceae > Gilliamella > Gilliamella sp. CG35. The sequence goes on along the minus strand of NZ_JBIDFH010000003.1, from coordinate 246,469 downwards.
TTTCAAGTGTGACCACCGAACCGGTTAAGCCATATTTTTGTAATATAGCAATCATTTGATTAACACCTTCTTGATTAGTACGTGCCGATAATCCGATATAGTAGTGATCTTCCACCATCATAATATCACCGGCTTCAACCGTGCCCGGAGCCGTAATCTTTTCGACTTTATTTGGGTAAAATCGTTCAATGGTATCGATGATGATTTCAGTCTCGTTACGTCTACTTTCTGCCCCTGGTCTGGTGATAATGGCACAGTGTGGCGTACACAGTGCAACATCTTCAACAAAGACCGAGTCAGGAAAGCGTTCATCGGCGGGTAATAGGGTGATATCAACATCACATTGCTGTAAGGCTCGGATATAGTTGTTGTGTTGGTCTAAGGCTTTTTGATAATCAGGCTTGCCTAAATTTGCTGAAGTTAATCCATGAATTAGAGATTTGGCAGGCGTTCTGGCAATGATATGGCTAAATTTTTTCATGTTTGATTTATTTCCTATTTAATAATTATGCGATATTTTTGAATAATAATTCAAATTAAAATGTAAATCAAGCATTAAGTTGATTTTTTATTCACTTTTTAATGAGCGTTTTTTTAGGCGTGTGGTTGATTTAAATTGAGTATTATTGCGTAGCGTTAGTTGTGGTAGTTGGCGATCAGTATTGAATAAAAACGAAGTTAATATACAACATGGACAAAAGTGAAGGGAGGAGTTAGCTCGTAGCATGAGTAGGGCGACAACATCGCCCCAGTAGACTAAGATTATTCACCGGCAAAATCAACGAGGGTAAAACAGTTAATACCCAGATCGGTTAATTTTGTTTTACCATGCAGATCCGGTAAATTAATAACAAATGCGGCATCTTCTGCTATACCACCTGCTTTTTGAATTAATTTAGCAGTTGCAGCAACCGTTCCACCTGTTGCAAGTAAATCATCAATAATCAGCACACGTTCATTCGGTTTAATTGCATCTGAATGGATTTCAAGTGTATCGGTTCCGTATTCAAGTTGATACTCTTCTTTAAATACGTGACGTGGTAACTTATTGGGTTTTCGAACTGGCACAAAACCAACGCCTAACGCTAATGCAATTGGTGCTGCAAAAATAAAACCACGCGCTTCAGTACCGACAACTTTATCAATTTTTTTATCTCGATAGTGATCGATTAACAATTCGACCGAAGTTCTAAATGCGACAGGATCTTCAAGCAGACTGGTAATATCACGAAATAAAATTCCTTGCTTAGGATAGTCTGGAATGGTGATAATGCTGTTTTTGATAAGCGCAAGTTTTTCTTGTATCTGAGTCATATTAAATGTTCTCTAAATATTCTCTTTTTAAGAATGGCTAATTTTGTATTATATACCTTCGTTCTTTGTGCTTGCAATAAACAAACCGTAACAATGCAGTAAAAGCGGTCGATTGTTCATCATTTGATTGATACATGTTGAAAGTCGGGATGAAATGATTCCTTTTTAAATAAAAAATTTAATTGGCGTTTTCCTGTCCTAAAACGGTATTTTTTACAACTTTTTACAATTAAATACAACTATCTGACAGTTTGATTGGTCAAATCAATATAATGACATAAACTTTTTATATAAGGAAAAACAATGAAATTAATTAAAACAGTCCTATTAGCAGGGCTTTCAATATTAAGTTTATACAGTCATGCTCAAGTCAATAAGCAAATTGAAATTCGCTCGGAACTTGCATCGCCAATTGTTATGCAAAATTCCCAAGAGAAGAATTATTTAAAAATTTCGTTAACCGGTCATGAATTTGATTCAGCAAAACGGGTTCCTATTAATTTGGCAATAGTAATTGATCGCTCAGGCTCGATGCAAGGTGATCGTATTGTTAAAGCAAAAGAGGCGGCTATCTTTGCTATTAACATGCTTAATGAGAATGATACTTTATCTGTCGTTGCTTATGATAATGATGCAAAGGTGATTATTCCTTCAACCAAAGTTAACAATAAACAAAAATTGATTAGTTTAATAAAAGAAAATATTGTTGCAGATGGTGGCACAGCGTTATTTGCCGGATTAAGTAAAGGTATCCATCAAGTTGAAAAACAGTTGTCTAAAGATAATGTTAATCGCATTATTTTATTATCGGACGGGCAGGCGAATATTGGTCCGACATCCGTTCAAGAACTTTCTGAACTTGCCATTATTGCCGCCAAAAAGAATATTTCTGTCAGTACTTTTGGTATCGGTGAGGATTATAATGAATTATTGATGTCATCGATTGCCAGTTATAGTGATGGTAATCATGTATTTGTTAATGATTCTTTAGATCTTGAAAATGTATTTGCCCGTGAGTTCAAGGATGTAATGTCAACGGTTGCCCAACATGTTAAGATCAATATCTATTTAAAAGATGGGGTAAAACCGGTTCGTTTATTAGGTAGAGACGGCATAATCAAAGGTAATCAAGTAACGGTAACAATGAATCAAATTTATTCTAATCAAGAAAAGTATATTTTGTTAGAGGTCGAGCAACCACAAGGTAAAGTAGGCGAAGAAAAAACAATAGCGGAAATTGATTTAGTGTATGATGATTTGTTAGATAAGAAAACTCAAAAAGAAAAACAATCAGTAAAACTTGCTTATACCGATAATCTGGAAGCCGTAAAAAAAGCCTTGCGCCAAGATGTCGTTACTGAGATTGAAATACAAGAAGTGAATGAAAATAGCGTTAAAGCATTAGAACTCTATAATAAAGGCGATCGAAAAGCTGCGCAGAAAATTCTAGAGGATAACAGTTATAGGCTTGAAGCAGTTGCTAATATGTATCCAGAATATGCGAATAGAGTGAAAGATGATATGAAATGGAATAAAAAAATGGCAGCAGATGCAGTTAATGAAAGTGGAAATGGCAAAATTTATAGTAAAGAAATGGCAGAAAAGCAACAAAATACTAAACTGGGTGTGATTAAAAAATAACGAAAGTATGAAACAATTAGCAGCGATTCTCTCTTGTATAATATTTGTAATGGCACTTAGCTATCTTGGTTGGCGTAGTATTGAACATGAAGTTTTAATGCGCCAACATCAGCAACGAATGTTAGCACAAAGCCGGTTGGAGAATATAAAATCATCGATTGAATTGCTGTTAAATCAGCGTTCTGTTTATTTGATTAGCTTAATTCAACTTTTGGAAAAGGGCGTAGGTACGTTTGATAATCTGTTAGAATCACAATCGGATATTAAAAATGCTTTCGAAATTCGCCATAATAACATTGTTTATATCAGTAATAGTAACGATCTGCAATGGGTTAAATTTGTTGAGTCGATTAAGTATGATAATGCAATTTTAATCAATCCCAATTCATCGAATGAATTATCTCAGCCAACCTCGGGCTGGTATCAGTCTTATGATCATCTGATTTTTTGGTCTAAAAAGGGTAACATTATCAAGGGATTTGAGCTATCAACGATTAAATTTGCGTTAGATATTATTCGGTTATTTGAAGATCAATCTATCGATGATAATTTCAGTCTCTATGATGGTTCAAAACAAATCTATGTTCATGGTCACTCGACAATCAATGACATTAATGTGATGCTTGACTATCCACTACAGAATTGGCAATTAACTTATTATTATTTATCACCAAACTTTGTTACCTTTTATTGGTTAGGTGGTGGAATATTATTTTTGTTTATTGTGTTAGTTATTGGTATCGTTTGTTATGTTTATCGAGAATATACACTAGCGATTCGTTTAGCTAAACAACAAGTTAGCTTTGTTGGGCAAGTTTCACATGAGTTTAAAACGCCATTAACTAATATCACACTTTATTCAGAAATGTTAAAAGAACGGTTAATCGATGAACCTTTTCCTGTACCTGAATATTTGGATGTGATCACCAGTGAAAGTCAGCGATTAACTCGCTTAGTGCAAAATGTACTTAATTTAAGTAAGCCAGCTAAACAGAATTTTAAAGCCGTTAATTTAACGTTGCTCATTGAGCGAGTTTTTCAAACTTTCAATCCCGTTCTTAAAACAAAATCATTGCAACTGAATTTGATTTTAAATTCGAATAAAAATCACACTATCTTTACCGATGAAGATAGTGTGATGCAAATCATAAGTAATTTTTTAAGCAATGCTGAAAAATATGCCGTAAATGGCAAAAATGTTGATTTATCACTGACGACTAATGATAAACAGACTATTATCACCGTGCGGGATTATGGTCGTGGTATCCCTAAGCATCTATTAAAGAAAATTTTTAAACCCTTTTATCGGATAAATTCATCCATTACCGAAGGCGTTTCGGGAACAGGAATTGGGCTTACTATTGCCAACCAATTAGCGCAGCAATTGCAGGGTACTATCAAGGTAACCAATGAAAATCCGGGTACTGCGTTTTCATTAATTTTAACGGAGCATGTGCATGAAGATTTTAATCGCTGAGGATGATCATAACATTCGTAAAGGAATGTCGGATCTTTTACAACAAGAAGGTTATACCATCCTTCAAGCTGAAAATGGGAAAACTGCGCTTAAATTGTTTAAACAGGATAAACCTGATTTTATCATTTTAGATATTATGATGCCCGAAATGGATGGGTATTGTGTTTGTCGTGAGATTCGAAAATTAGATGATGATATACCGATTCTTTTTTTATCCGCTAAAGATGAAGAAATCGATCGCGTTATTGGTTTAGAGCTTGGCGCTGATGACTATATGAGTAAACCTTTTGGCATTCATGAACTTCGAGCAAGAATCAAAGCTATTGCTAAACGTTATTTAAAATTAAAACATGCTAACCATATAAACGATGAATTTTTTTATTTTGGTGATTTGACGGTTTATCCAATCGAGTTATGTGCAAAACGTAATCAACAAGTAATCGAGCTTTCACTTCGAGAAATCAAAATTATATCTTGCCTGTATCAACATCAAAATCAAGTTGTGACAAGGGATATGCTTTTTGATTATGTATGGGGATATGATTATTCACCAAATAGTCGAACACTTGATCAGCATATCTCTAAATTACGTAAACAAATTGAACTCGATCCATTGAATCCTGTTTTAATTAAAACCATTCATGGCTTCGGTTATCGACATTAAAATCGGGTGATTTATTAAATCGTTCTGCCTGAATTGAAATTTAAAAGCGATGTAATTGTTGTTTTATCAAAGCTTGAAAAGAGGTATTATTAACGCTAAATGTATTTATTGTGATAACTAAACGAATTTATGCAAATTAGCCCATTATTAGAATCACTCATGGAAGCATTACGTTGCTTACCTGGCGTTGGTCCCAAATCTGCACAACGGATGGCTTTCCATTTATTACAGCGTAATCGACAAGGCGGTATTAAATTGGCTCACGTACTTCATGAAGCGATGATTAATATCGGTCATTGCCAAGAGTGCCGAACTTTTACTGAACAATCCATTTGTACCATTTGTGCCAATGCTCGTCGTCAAAGTAGCGGTCAACTCTGTGTTGTTGAAACCCCAGCAGATATCGTTGCTATTGAACAAACCGGTCAATACAGTGGTCGTTATTTTGTATTGTTAGGTCATCTTTCTCCTTTAGATGGTATTGGTCCAACTGATATTGGTCTTGATCTATTAAAGCACAAACTATCTTCAGAAACGATCAGTGAGGTTATTTTAGCGACGAACCCAACAGTTGAAGGGGATGCAACCGCCAACTATATTGCTCAAATGTGTGCAGAGTTTGATGTAACGGCAACCCGTATCGCTCATGGCGTGCCAGTTGGTGGAGAACTTGAAATGGTAGACGGTACAACGTTATCGCACTCGTTTGTTGGTCGTCAAAAAATTGAATGGTAAATCGGTTGTAGATTAAGCATCAGTATTTTCTAATTAGTTACCAAATCATTCGTTAAATTAGCCAAAATCGAATGATGTAAAAGGGTGTAGGAATAGTTATTTGAAGATAGAAAGAGGAATAAAATGAAGTATAAAGCCGTTGCCTTTGATATGGATGGTACTTTACTTGCCAGTAATCGTCTAATTTTACCTGAGACAGTTGCGATGATTGAAAAAATCAGTGCCCAAGGCGTTAAAGTTATTTTAGTTTCTGGTCGTCACCATTCTGTTATTTATCCGTATTATTATCAACTTAAATTATCAACACCTGCTATTTGTTGTAATGGATCTTACCTGTATGATTTTGAAAAACAGCAATCATTTGCCGGTAAACCCATGACAAAAGAGCAAGCAAAAACATTGCTTAATTTGGTCAATCAATATGGTATTCATACGCTTATTTACACTGACAAAATGATGACTTATGAAGTGCTCGATGATCATTTAGAAGGTTTTTTTAAATGGGTAAATTCGTTGCCTTCATTTTTACAACCTGAGATTAAAAAAGTAGATAGCTTTGATAAGGTAATTGACGAAGCAGGAGCGGTTTACAAATTTGCCACAAGTAGTCATGATCTGCCTGCATTACGACAATTTTCGGATGCTGTTGAAGCACTTAATCAATTTTCATGCGAATGGTCTTGGTCGAATCGCGCTGATGTCGCCGTGAAGGGAAATACTAAAGGAAATGGATTAATGCATTGGGCTAAACACGAAAATATCGATCTTAGTGAAATCGTCGCATTTGGTGATAGCTATAATGATATTTCAATGTTGACGTTGGCGGGGCTGGGTATTGCGATGGGCAACGCAGATGAAGAGGTGAAAGCCAAAGCCGACCATGTTATTGGTGACAATAACAGTACCAGTATTGCGAGTGAACTTGAAAAACTGTTTTTATAGTATTTGTTAAATAATGTTCGAAATTCTTTATCAAGATGATGCTTTAATTGCGATTAACAAGCCATCCGGTTGGCTTGTGCATCGCAGTTGGTTAGATAAACATGAAACAACGGTCGTCATGCAAACTTTGCGAGATCAGATTGGGCAACATGTGTTTCCTATTCATCGCTTAGATCGTCCTACATCTGGGGTATTATTGTTTGCTTTATCTAGTGAAACCGCTCGTTTAATGTCACAACAGTTTGCAACTAAACAGATTGAAAAAACGTATCATGCAATTGTTCGGGGTTATGTTGAAGGTGAGGCGATAATTGATTATCCTTTAGTTGAAGAGCTGGATAAAATTGCCGATAAGTTCTCGACACCGAATAAACCCGCACAAGATGCAATTACTTTTTATCGGGGTATCAGTAAGATCGAAGTACCGATTAAAGTTGGTAAATTTGATACAGCAAGATTTAGTTTTGTGGAATTAAAACCCCAAACCGGTCGAAAACATCAATTACGCCGCCACATGAAACATATATTTCATCCTATTTTAGGTGATAGTAAACATGGCGATCTTCATCAAAATCGAGCTTTTACTGCTTACTTTGGTATTAAAAGACTAATGTTACATGCAAGTTCGCTTAATATTATTCACCCACTAACGCAGTGTCCAATCACGATTAAAGCTGATTTAGATAATAACTGGCTATCTATTTTGAAAAATTTTGAATTGATTTAATCAATTTGTTTCATATTTTTTTAAATAATTTGGTGTTATTTCAGTGCAACTTGCTTCAATTTCTATCAATAATACAAATGAACAGGGTCATTAAGTCCATTTAAAAAACGGAGTAAATAAAGTATTAAAATGTAATTTAATATAACGATTTTGTTTTTGATTACTTAAGAACAATTAATAAAATTTTACTTATTTCTTTTCAATTAAAATATTACATAGTATGATTTTGTACCTTTTCAAGTTTGTAAATCGATTTATGCTACCTTGAAAAGGAATTCGAATAGATTTATGTCGTTAATATTCTGTTAATGGGAAAAAAAAATGAAATTAGTTGTAAAATTTTTGGGTATTTTTATGTTATCGCTTATGGTTTTTGCCTGTACCAATAATGATTCTCCAGAAGCCGTTGGAGAAAAATTTACAAAAGCTGGTTATAGCGTTGATATGGATACCTTTATGGATTTATTGTATATTTCTGATGATATGCAAAAAGATGGTGTTGATGTAAAAATACTATTAAAAAGTAAATTTAAGAGTGTTTTAGATGAATCTGCAAAAATGGCAAAAAACCATGGCGGAATTGATAAAATCGTTAGTTCACCTGCTGAATATAATACCGATAAAACAAAAGCTCAAGTTGAAGTCACTGTTTCATTTAAAGATGGTGCTCAAAAGAAATCTAGTTTAGATTTGATAAAGATTGATGGTAAATGGCTTGTCAATATGAAATAAATCATAAGAATAGTATTTAATAACGAAAATAAAAAAGGGTAAATCAATGGTTACCCTTTTTCAATTATGATTAACTAATTTTTAAATTGTCATGAAATTTTGCCATTATGTCTTTATTGTTATACTGTTTTGTTCTAATTTAGTGACAAAAACGGTATCAGCTGATTCTTTAGATGCTCAATCTAACTTTATTCCACTTATAAAAGTAGGGGATTGGATTTTTCGCAAAGGTGTTCAAATTGATAGCTTGGTTATTAATCAATTAGGCGGGGGTGATTTTTCTCATATTGGTTTTATTATTGCAACTGAGCCAGAAGTTAGAGTAATTCATGCAACAACGGGCGATAATGAAAATCTACCAAATCAAGTTATTATTTCAACAATTGATGAATTTACTACGCCTTCACTTGCACAGAAGTATGCGATAGCAAGACCCCATTTTTTATCTGATCAACAACAACAATTGATAGTTGCAGAACTATTAACTAAACAAGGTGCTCCATTTGTACTAGCTAGTCGTGATGAAGATCATTTATATTGCACTACATTGCTTTATGACGCCATTGTCAAAATTTATCCGGAGTTTAATTTAGAATGGAAGTATGCTAACTTTCCTTTATTCAATGGCATTTACTTATTTCCGAGTGCCTTCGCAGACTATGAGGGTATCACATGGATCTATCACTATTCTGAAAATTAATCAGATAGACAAAGCTTGTAATAACCGTTCTGATAAATCATGGTTATTAGCTTTATTAATTTAAGTACTGACATCAGTCGTTATCAACCACCATTTTAGTTAATCTGTAAGAAGGTAAATACCATTTTAAAACGTAATAGACTAGGTGATTTTTGCTGATTACTAAATTTTATTTTTTAAATTTATGTCTATTATGTGTTGAAATTTGGATGAATAATTATCGAAAAGGGCAGTGAGATTAAATAACTTTTGTGACTGCTGTAATTATAAACTATTTATTCTTGACGTATAAACATGCCAATGCTAATATTTGCCACCTATTCAGTTAGACCTCAACGGCGCGTTGGCAGAGTGGCCATGCTGCGGATTGCAAATCCGTCTACCTCAGTTCGATTCTGGGACGCGCCTCCATTAAAATATAAAATAAATCAATAAATTAAAAAAATAATCGCTCAAAATTTAAACCACTTAGAATATACTTAGAATATACAGTTAAATAAATCTTCTTTCTGAGGTGGGTTTAGCGTCGGTGTAACTTTGACTTTTCTGTCATATGTATTAACTTGCGCTTCAGTTTTGTGACCACTAAATAGTTGCTTATCTTTGGTCGCACCTTCGTAGTCTGAAAATAAAACAAATTCAGGGTAATGATAATAAATTCGTTACTCAACAATGTAATTAAGCCGACAAAAGTCGGTTTTTTTATGCCCATTCCAGCAATCAGCATTAACAAACATCGAAATACTCCATTGTTAAAGATTTAACTACTAACACAAAATTGGTTATAAATAAATATAATTTTCTATAAATTTAATATATAAAATAGTTAAAATATAAACTATACTGTTAAATATATTTTGTATTGTTAATAAAATGAAATTAAGAAAATGTATTCAATTTCTCCATATTTATTCCGTAGTTATAATAAAAACATTATGGGCCCTAAAGGAAATCATTATTCGCCTCTTAATAATATTGCTGGATGTGATTTATTTGAACTTTTGAAAGATTTTTTTAAAAAAAATCAAGATTACCATGATAAATCTGATTCAAAGCAAGTGTATCGATTTGAAAATTTGTTCTTTGATGATGAACAAAGATTTATATCAATATGGTTTTCTGTGGGTGTTTATGGAATCAAAACAGATATTATTGATATAAAAACAGGTAAAGTTGATTTCGAAAAAGCTCAAGAAAATGCTGAAATTATAAAATATTTTATGTATTTTTTTATACCAAAAAACTTTGATGAGGCTATTGTATTAACATCTAATTACCGAAGTTCTGGTGTGAAAACCTTATTTTATTCTTTATTTTCTAAGTATTTTAACAGTATGACTAATCAAAGTTTACAAATGAATCCTTTATCATATGACAAAGCCTTTAATTCTTGGTTGGATGCCAGAACAACTGAAATTAGATGTGTTAAATTTGAAGGTTGCAAAGATATCACAGACCAATTAACGCTGTTGGGACATGAAGAGCAAGAGTTGGTTATCAAACCAAAGAAAAATAAATCTTTGGGGAAGCTGAGAGATTTCATCGGTAAAGGCGATAAGTTAAAAGTGATTGAAGTGCTAGCTGAAAATTCGGGGGTAATAAAAAGCGTTGTTGAATTGGGTGGTAAAAAAAGAACATTTAGAATTGGCAAAAAAGCAACCAATGTTATGTGCGAAATTGAGTTAGATGATGATGTTGAAATAGTTGGCGGAGTTCCTGTATTTGAATCAATGCAAAAGTGGTGTATAAGAATCTCAAAGGAGTACGCTCAACACATGTATCCTGGGTTGTCTATAGGTTGATAAATTATGAATTCCAAAATAAATATAGGCTCTTTAATTAAGGGGCACATTAAAACACTTTATAATGCCAGTACAAAAAAGCTGGATTTTAGTGATATCGTGACTTTTTTTGTTCTACCAGCGCTAGTTGCTATATTAGGTAGTTTTTGGGGTATATTTTTAAGCATTGATATTATTTCGTTGCTCGTTAATTTCGGCTCGATATTCACGGCCTTACTATTAAGCGTTCTGGTCTTGGTTTATGATCAGGTTGGTAAGGTTAATGAAAAATTAAATGATGATAAAAATAAGAACGATTCAATGTTGAAATTGAAATCAAGCTTACTCCAAGATTTATATTTTAATATCAGCTATTCAATGATTGTTTCATTATTTTTGATTATGTTATGCCTAGTATATTCAATGGGTAGTAAATTTATATTAGACATTCCTTGGACTGAAATTGAATTGAGTATAAATCGTTTGTTGTTTTTGCCATTAATAATTTTTGTAACCATTAATTTACTATTAACTATTTTAATGATCATTAAAAGACTTCATTCCTTGCTAATATCAAAAAATTAATATTCAAAAATTTCACATTTATAAGCTCCGTGTTCGGGGCTTTTTTTATACCCAGTTTTTGGCAATCGGCACATTTTGTTTGTTTCATAATTTTTTAATTAATGTCGGTTGCCGTTTTTATTGGGAGGGTTGGCAGAGTTGGTTTAATGCACCGGTTTGCTAATCCGTCTACCTCAGTTCGATTCTGGGACGCGCCTCCATTAAATTTCTAATCAACTCATATTCTAAATTTCAAACTTAATCTTACGCTATTTTCATTAATTTTTGTTTAAACTGATTGCTATATTGCTCAAAAAAGAGTACAAATAATAGTCAAATATAGGTATTCTTGATTTGACTAACTATGAGCTACTTTAATTATCATGCAAAAGCAAAAAAATTAATCAAAGATGGTTTTCTTCTGGGCTATGAGTTTGTGGATAATTGGAATGGAATTAAACCCGCTTTGGTGCTGTATTTTGTGAACGAAAAGCCTATGCCAATCAGAGAGTATCGTTGGGAAGAGTATTTCCCTCTTATTAATAAAGAAATCTAAAAGATGAATAGAAAACCATTTATTTACTAGTTTACGATATATGGTATATTCTTATCGTTGTTCCATTCATTAAAGAATTAGTTATTTGAACAATTTGATTTGAATTTAATCATCATTTTTGATGAAAATCGTATTAAATCCTATCAAGTTAGGATTTGTTAAGTTCATCTTTAAATAAATTTGCCAAGCTCTAGCCTAAAGCGTAAAATGCCCACCTATTTTGCTTAACCTATTACTGCTGAGTAATACTGACTTGAAATCAGAGGCATTTTTTAATGACAAATTTATACCCAAAACCTGAGTTACTTTCGCCTGCCGGTTCTCTTAAAAATATGCGTTATGCGTTTGCTTATGGTGCAGATGCGGTTTACGCCGGTCAACCTCGTTATAGTTTGCGTGTTCGCAATAATGAATTTAATCATGAAAATTTAGCTATCGGCATTAACGAAGCCCACGCACAGGGCAAAAAGTTTTATGTGGTGGTGAATATTGCACCTCATAATTCGAAACTTAAAACGTTTATTCGTGATCTTGAACCTATTGTCAATATGAAACCCGATGCCTTCATTATGTCTGATCCGGGTTTAATTATGCTTGTTCGTGAGCATTTTCCGGAAATGGAAATTCATTTATCGGTACAATCCAATGCTGTTAACTGGGCAACCGTTAAATTTTGGCATCAAATGGGATTAACACGTGTTGTGTTGTCTCGAGAGCTGTCTCTTGATGAGATTGCCGAAATACGTGAAAAAGTTCCTGAGATGGAATTAGAAGTGTTTATCCATGGTGCACTTTGTATGGCATATTCTGGGCGTTGTCTGTTGTCTGGTTATATTAATAAACGTGATTCTAACCAAGGCACTTGTACTAACGCATGCCGTTGGGAATACAAAGTTGCTGAAGGAAAAGAAGATGAAGTAGGTCAGATTGTACATAAATATGAGCCCATACCGGTACAACAAGTTGAACCTACACTTGGCATTGGTCAAACAACAAATAAAGTATTTATGTTAGAAGAATCTGGTCGACCGGGTGAATACATGCAAGCATTCGAAGATGAGCATGGTACTTATATCATGAATTCTAAAGATTTAAGAGCAGTAGAACTAGTAGAAGATTTGACTAAAATAGGTGTCCACTCATTGAAAATTGAGGGGCGTACCAAGTCCTTTTATTACTGTGCAAGAACGGCACAAGTGTATCGTCAAGCGATAGATGCTGCAAGCGAAGGTAAGCCATTTGATCCTCGTTTGTTGGCTGAACTTGATTCTTTAGCGCATCGCGGTTATACCGAAGGCTTTTTGCGTCGTCATAAGCATGAAGATATGCAAAATTATGTTCACAGTCATTCTGTATCCGACAGACAACAGTTTGTGGGTGAATTTAGTGGTGAACGTTTAAATGGTTTAGCGGAAGTTATTGTTAAGAATAAGTTTTCTGTAGGTGATAGTGTTGAAATGATGACACCAAAAGGTAACATGACTTTTACTATTGAACGTATGGAGAATAAAAAAGGACAACCCGTGCCAGCGGGATTAGGTGATGGACATATTGTTTATATTCCAATCCCAGAAGAAATCGACTTAGATTATGCATTATTAATGCGTAATTTTGACTAAATATTGAAGTATCAACTGTCAGGTGTTACTGAACAGTTGATACAGATTTTATTGACGAATTAAATCATCCCCAATACCTATCCATTTATAGGTTGTTAGTGCTTCAAGTCCCATAGGGCCTCTGGCATGTAATTTTTGAGTACTTACAGCCACTTCAGCGCCTAAGCCAAATTGTCCACCGTCGGTAAAACGTGTCGAGGCGTTGACATATACCGCTGCTGCATCGACTTGATTAACAAATTGTTCAGCATTAGTTAGGTTACGGGTTAAGATTGATTCTGAATGACCACTTCCATATTCTCGTATATGTTCTATTGCATTTTCGAGGGTATCGACGATAACAACATTAAGGTCTTTTGATAGCCATTCTTGACGTAACTCTTCATCTTTTATCGGATACACATTAGCTTTATTTGAGTTTAACATTTCAATTGTGCGCTTATCTGCATGTAAGGTAACCTCATTATCCGTCATTATTTGACTTAATATCGGCATAAACATTGGTGCAATTTTATGATGAACTAATAATGTTTCCAGCGTATTACAAGTACTAGGCCGCTGTGTTTTGGCATTAATAATAATGGCTAAAGCTTTATCAAAATCAGCACTTTCATCAACAAAAATATGACAAACACCAATTCCACCTGTAATGAAAGGTATAGTAGATTGTTCACGGCATAACTGATGGAGTGCCATGCCACCTCTTGGAATAATCATATCAATATACTTGTCGAGTTTAAGTAATTCGTTAATATATTTTCGGTCAGGATTGTCAATATATTGTATGGCGGTTTGTGGTAATCCAACTTGTGATAAGGCTTGTTGGATAATAGAAATAATCGCCATATTAGTCTTGAGCGTTTCTTTGCCACCTCTAAGTATCGCAGCATTACCTGTTTTTAAGCAAAGCGAGGTGATATCAATGGTTACATTTGGACGAGCTTCATAAATAACACCAATTACACCTAATGGCACTCTGTGACGTTGTAACTTTAAACCACTGTCTAACGTTGACCCATCAATAATTTCACCTATAGGATCCTTCAATGAGATAACTTTACGAACATCATTGGCAATCGATGATAATCGCTCAGGGGTTAGCAGTAGACGATCAATAATGGCATCACTTAAGCCTTGTTCTTTTGCTAATTTTATATCGTGCGCATTAGCTGTTAGAATCAGGGTACTTTGTGCTTCTAATAAATCGGCAATGACCGTAAGTACTTTATTTTTCGTAGCAGTAGGGCATTGTGCTAATTGGTATGCAGCTTGTTTTGCTGCTTTTCCGATTTGGTTTAACATGATGAGACCTTTATAGATTTTTTAATTCTTAATATTGGTTAAGCGCATAATATACGTTTAAAGCATTATGCTGATTTTCTACTTTATTATTGGTATTTATGAATTTAAATCAATTGATTTTATCTTAATTATTAAGCCTAATAATTATTAGTGTATTGTATTTAAATAAGATTGCTAATAAATTATGCTTTAATAATCATATCATTTCGGTGAACGGCAACTGAACCATATTCATAGCCAATAATTTGGCTAATTTCCAATGAGTGATGTCCTGCTATCTGTTGTAGTGCATCGCTATTATAACGACTGACTCCTCGGGCAATGGATTTGCCTGATTTATCGCATATATCAACCACTTCACCACGTGAAAAGGTTTGTGCAACTTTTATAATTCCTTTTGGTAAAAGGGAGCTTCCATTATTTAAAATTGCATTAACTGCACCATCATCCAATATAAGTTTTCCTGCTATCGGTGCACCAAATATCCAATGTTTGCGATGTTCTAATGGTGTTTTTTGAGCAAGAAAACGAGTGCCGACCGATTTATTATTCATGATATCGATAATTACATTGGGTCTGTTTCCTGCCGCTATAACAACTTCGATACCGGCACTTCCTGCGACTTCGGCAGCTTGTATTTTTGTGCTCATTCCACCGGTACCTAACCCTGAAACACTATCGCCTGCGATACTACGCAAATGATCGTCGATCTGTTCGATTTCTGAAATTAATTTAGCGTTTTTATCTGATCTAGGATCGGCAGTATATAAACCTTCGATATCAGTTAATAAAATAAGTTTATCGGCTTCTGCTAAAATAGCGGCAAGTGCAGATAAATTATCATTATCGCCAACTTTAATTTCCGCTGTTGCTACCGCATCATTTTCATTGATAACGGGTACAATTTGGTTATCCAACATTGCTTTTAACACATCTTGAGCATTTAGGAATCTTTCACGATCTTCTAAATCTGCACGTGTTAATAGCATTTGACCAATGTAAATTTTATAAATAGAAAAAAGTTGTTCCCAAAGTTGGATGAGTTTACTTTGACCTACAGAAGCAAGTAATTGTTTTGATGCAACCGTATTAGGTAGGTTAGGGTAGTTTAAATACTCTCGTCCGGCAGCAATCGCACCTGACGTTACAATAATAACTTTATGACCTTCTTGATGTAAGATTGCACATTGTCGTATTAATTCTACTATCCGTGCACGATCTAGCTGTTTTGTCCCACTTGTTAATACGCTTGTACCCAATTTAACCACGACAACTTGCTGTTTTATGTTAGTCATAACAATACTCATTTTATACTGGTATTACAAAATAGACTTCATCCATGTTACTGATTGTGTTAATGCTTGATGTAAACTTTTTTGTAATGGAGTTTTTGGAATAGTGATAATTTTATTTTGCTTGGCTGAATGAATAAGTTTTGCTTCAGTTAAGGTACTAAGCACATCATTTTCGAAAATAATATTCATCACAGGAACAGGGCAAGCTCGAGTTAAAAGACCCTGATTTTTCAGTGAGAAATAATTTAATTCGGCGGCTAATTGTTGGTTGGATATTAGCGGTAATCCCAAACGGCTAGCTAGCATATCTTTGTAGCTATTAGGTAGATTCTTTTGTAGTTCTTTATCAGTGAAAATTTGATGAACAAAAGGTGTAAAATTAAATAATCCTTTAATTTTATTTGGCATCAAATAGGTTAATCGTGTTGCAATATGCGAACCAAAACGAAAACCTGCCACAATTAAACGATTATTATCCACCCAAGGCACGGTAGAAAGTTGCTCAATAATGGCTTGATGAATCTGACTACTATTTTGAGTTAAAGTGAAGTTACGACTGTATCCAACACTGGGTAAATCCACTGTTAACATCGCAATGCCTTGCGGTGCTAAATATTCACTAAAATATCGATAAAAATCAATTTGCAAATTACCAAGTGCATTACAGATCACAACGACAGGGCATGTACCTTCAGTTTTAGGTAAATGAAGTAGCGTTTTGACATTCCGATCTTCAACTTTGAATTCAAGTTCTTTAATCTTATAAGGGGAATAATTGAGTGCTTTTGTATAAGCTTGATATGCACATGTTTGGGCATACATCGCTAACTCGTCATTTTTAAAATGAGGATAGCTTGCAATACTTGCATATTCACTTGCAATCAAATAATAAGTATTTAGATTTTTTTTATCGTCTTCGCTTAAATTGGTGGGATCGATTGCATCGGCTTTTGCTGACCATTCAGCAGCTTGATTCAAAAATTCGTAAATCCAATTACCAGGTTGATAACCAATAACTGAATCTAACCATTTATCATTGGTGTGTTTTTTAGTTGAAGCAGCAATTCGTGATAAAACTGCTTCAACTTCAAGCTTTGGCAAACCACGCCAAAACCACAAAATGGGATTGATAATTCTATACCATCTTGAATCTAGGTCGCCGTCTAACGGACTAATACTACTACCGTCACTGTAATCAATACGATTAATAAGACCCGAAGTTTCTGGATAATCATATTGCTGTTTAAATATTTGTTCTGATAGATTTTTAGTCGCTGACATAACAGCCAATTATCCCTTATGGTAGATTAATTATTCATGATCACTAATTGGTTTAACAAACATGACACCGGTATCCCAAGGCTGTTCAATCCAAGTATCTTGTTCAATATCTACAACATAATCATCAACAAGAGGTTTACCAGCCGGTTTTGCAAAAATAGTGACAAATCGTGCTTTAGGATACATATCACGAATGGTGTGAGCGGTGTTACCGGTATCAACTAAATCATCAACAACAATAAAACCTTCACCATCACCGTTAGCTTGTTTAAGAATCAGTTTTTCACGCTGATGATCATGATCATAGCTTGAAATACAGACAGTATCAACATAACGAATGCTTAATTCTCGAGCAAGAATCGCAGCTGGTACTAAACCACCACGGCTTACTGCAATAATGCCTTTCCATTGATTTGCGGGTAATAAACGTTTTGAAAGTTGACGTCCATAGGCTTGTAACATTTCCCAGGTAACGTTGAATTTTTCTTTTTCAGCGATGATTTCAGCTTTATGCTGTTTTTTAGCTTTAATTTCTTCTTCAGTTAAATTTTGTTCTATTGACATGAGTAACTCGCAATTTTAATCGAATGTGTAAATATAATAAATTAATATTAATGGACTAAAAATAGATGTAAAATTGCACCTTATTATAGAGCGATTACACAAAAAAAACCACTCATTAATTAATTACTCACTTAATATTGAGGATATATTATGCTTTCCACATTAGAGCCAAAATTTACTTGGCAGATTTTTAATGATATTTGTAAAATTCCACATCCTTCACATCATGAACAAATGATAACTAAATATATTGTTGATTTTGCCAATTCTCATCATATTGCTTATCAAATCGATAAAGCAGGGAATATTTTGTTAACAAAACCAGCAACCAAAGGTTTAGAACATTGTCCTTCAATTGCGTTACAAGCCCATATGGATATGGTTCCTCAAAAAAATGAAGGCACAGTACACGATTTTTTGACTGATCCTATTCAAGCTTATGTTGACGGTGAATGGGTCAAAGCTAAAGGAACAACTTTAGGAGCTGATAATGGTGTTGGGCTGGCTTCGGCATTAGCTGTTTTAATTGATCCGACTGTTGAGCATGGGCCGTTAGAAGTGCTTGTTACCACATCAGAAGAGACCGGTATGCACGGGGCATTTGGTCTTCAACCTAATTGGCTTAAAAGCAAATACTTAATTAATACCGATTCTGAAGATGAAGGTGAAATATTTACAGGATGCGCTGGAGGCGTTGATTTTACCACAACGTTCGCAATTACTTATGCTGTTATGCCTGAAAAACATGATTGTTATATGCGTATCTCATTAAAAGGTTTAAAAGGTGGGCATTCTGGGTGTGATATTCATCTTGGGCGAGGTAATGCCATTAAACTTATGGCAAGGTTTTTGGCTGAGTATGCTCAGGATTTTTCATTTCGATTGGCGGATATACAAGGTGGATCATTACGAAATGCAATCCCAAGAGAAGCATTTGCGGAAATTTCATTGAATAAACAAGATTTACCTAAGCTTGAGTCAATCATTCAGCAATACAAATCGACCTTAAAAAACGAATTAGGTAGCGTTGAACCAAATCTTGAAATAAATTTGAGTGATGTTGATGAAACTAAAGTTAGACGTGTATTAACAACCGAGCATCAAAACAAAATCATCAATTGGTTGAACTCAGCACCAAATGGTGTGGTGAGAATGAGTAATCAAATACATGGCGTCGTTGAAACATCTTTAAATTTAGGCATTGTGAATATCAAAGAGAATCAACTCTATGTAAATTTCTTAATCCGTTCACAAGTAGATTCAGCTAAAGATGCGGTTGTTTCGACCTTAATTTCATTGAGTCAATTAGTCAATGCAAATTATGAAATTAGTGGCGGTTATTCTGGTTGGGAACCGAAATTAGATTCTAGTTTGTTGCAACTTGCAAAAGACAAATATCATGAACTTTTTTCGCAAAAAGCAAAAATTATGGTAATACATGCTGGGCTAGAATGTGGTCTATTTAAGCAATCTTATCCTGATATGGATATGATTTCGATTGGGCCAACAATTGTATCTCCTCATTCTCCTGATGAAAAAGTGAATATTCAAAGCGTTCATCGTTATTGGGATCTACTTATTGCAATTTTAAAATCAGCAACACTTTTAAAATAGTATCAATTTAAAAAACCTGCGGATCGTCGTCGGCAGGTTTTTAACTGTCTTAAACATTACTTTAAATCGATAAATGAAATTAAATTCACAAAAAGTGAATAAAAATTCATTTTAGGGCTTGTGTCGGTTTGATAAATAACCTACTATATATTCATTATTTAATAATAAATTATAGGAATGGTATGTTAAAAGCGGTTATTGTTGGAGCGAGTGGTTATGCAGGTGCAAAATTAGCCTATTACTTGACTAAACACCCACATGTTGAACTTGTTGCTTTAACGGTTTCAGAAAATAGTCAAGATGGGGGAAAGCTTATCTCAGACTATAATCTTCATCCTCAATTAAAAGGGGTGGTTGATTTACCTTTGATTGCAACCTCAGATTATTCTTTTTTAATTAATGATATCGATTTGGTATTTTTGGCAACTGAGCATGCTGTTAGTCATGCTATCGCCCCTTATTTTTTAGAGCACGGCTGCACGGTTTTTGATTTGTCGGGTGCTTTTCGTGTTAATTCTTCCTCATTTTATCAAGATTTTTATGGTTTTACTCATCAACATCAACAATGGTTAGACCAAGCGATTTATGGTTTAGCCGAATGGAATTTTAATGCAATTAAACAAGCAAAATTAATTGCCGTTCCCGGTTGTTATCCAACGGCCAGTTTGTTACCTTTAAAGCCATTAATTGAAGAAGATTTAATAGATAAATCGCAATTACCTGTCATCAATGCGGTAAGTGGAGTAAGTGGTGCAGGGCGTAAACCTTCACATAATAATTTATTTTGTGAAGTCAGCTTACATGCCTATGGATTATTTACTCATCGTCATCAACCTGAAATTGCAACACATCTAGGTCAAGAGGTCATTTTTACCCCTCATTTAGGATGTTTTAAACAAGGTATTCACGCAACGATAACCTGCCTTGTAAAAGCCAATGTGTCCTCTAATGATATTCTTTCGGCTTTAAATAAATATTACAGCGATAAGCCTTTAGTTAGAGTGTATCAAAAAGATTGGCCAGCTTTAAAAGCTGTCGTTGGATTACCTTATTGTGATATAGGATTTGTTTTAAAAGGACGACATTTAATTTTAATTTCAGTGGAAGATAACTTATTAAAAGGTGCAGCAGCACAAGCTGTGCAATGTATGAATATTCGATTTGGTTTTGATGAAACAACAGCGTTACTTTGAAAATTGGGATATTTATCGATAAATTAAGATGAATAACGGTTAACGATAATCTAAGTTAATAGGGAATTGAAATGAAACCATTAATTATTAAGCTTGGCGGCGTACTACTCGATAATAAAGATGCACTCAATAAATTGTTTTTAGTTATTCGTAATTATAAACAGAATTTTAACCGTCCTTTAATCATTGTACACGGTGGGGGCAGTGTCGTTGATTCCTTAATGGATAGGTTATCGATCCCCGTTGTTCGTCGTAATGGATTAAGGGTCACGCCGGCAGATCAAATTGATGTGATTGTTGGTAGTCTTGCCGGTAGCGCAAATACCACTTTACTCTCTGAAGCTAAAAAACAGCATATACCAAGTATAGGGCTCTGTTTAGCGGACGGTGATAGCGTCAAAGTTAAGCAGATTTCGGAAGAGCTTGGGTATGTTGGAGAAGCTCAGGTAGGGGATCCAACTTTAGTGAATCTTCTAATAAAAAATGGTTATTTGCCGATCGTAAGTTCAATTGGTATAACAGATGAAGGCCAAATGATGAATGTTAACGCTGATCATGCAGCAGTGGCGTTAGCTAAAACATTAGATGCTGATTTAATTTTGCTTTCTGATGTAGTTGGCGTTTTAGATGAGAATAAACAGCGCATTGAATCATTAACACAATCACAAGCTGATCAACTTATCGCTAATGGGGTGATTACTGATGGCATGATAGTTAAAGTTAATTCTGCATTTGAAGCTGCTGAAGCGTTAGGCAGGGGAATTGATATAGCAAGTTGGAAAGAACCGGATAAACTGATTGAATTATTTAATGGAAAATCCGGTATAACGGGCACAAGAATTATTGCTTAAATAGCGATCAGATATTATATTACATCGGTTATCATTATAGCTGTTTTAAGAAAAAAAGTGATGTAGGTTTCAAGATTTTTTAACTTATTCGTCGATCGTCGTTAATTAAGAAAGGGTATAACATGAAAAAAAGTAGCACAAAAAAGGTCGTTTTAGCCTATTCAGGTGGTTTAGATACATCCGCTATTATTCCTTGGTTAAAAGAAAATTATGGTGGATGTGAAGTTTATGCGTTAGTGGCTAATGTCGGTCAAGATCCAAAAGAATTGAAAGATGTTGAAAAGAAAGCCAAAGCTTCTGGCGCTGTAGCATGTAAAGTGGTCGATTTACGAGAAGAATTTGTTAAAGATTATGTTTACCCAGTCTTAAAAACCGGTGCTTTATACGAAGGAACTTATTATCTTGGTACATCAATGGCACGTCCAATTATTGCTAAAGCACAAGTCGAATATGCGTTAGAAGTTGGCGCTGATACGCTTTGCCATGGTGCGACAGGTAAAGGTAATGATCAAGTCCGTTTTGAAACAACTTATACTGCGCTTGCTCCCCAATTAAAAGTGATAGCACCTTGGCGTGAGTGGGATTTACGCTCACGTGAAGCCTTAATTGACTATTTAAAAGTAAGAAAAATACCAACAACCGCAACGGTCGAAAAAATTTACAGTCGTGATGAAAATGCTTGGCACATCTCAACCGAAGGTGGCGTTCTAGAAAGTACTTGGAATCAAGCAAACGCAGATTGTTGGGCTTGGACGGTTTCTCCTGAAGATGCACCAAATAAACCTGAACTTGTGACTATTGGTATTGAAAAAGGTGAGGTAGTTTCTGTTAATGGTAAAAAACTTTCGCCTTACAACTGTGTTGCCACATTGAATAAAATTGGTGCTAAACATGGAGTAGGTCGGGTCGATATTATTGAAAATCGTTTAGTAGGAATCAAATCACGTGGTTGTTATGAAACACCTGGTGGTACCATTATGATGACCGCTTTGCGAGGGCTTGAGCAGTTGATTTTAGATCGTGATAGTTTCAAATGGCGTGAGCAGTTAGGTCTTGAAATGGCTTATGTTGTTTATGATGGTCGTTGGTTTGCCCCTTATCGTCGCTCTATTCAAGCAGCAGCCGATGTGTTAGCTGAGGATATGACAGGTGAAGTTGTGGTGAAGCTTTATAAAGGCAGTGCTACCGCAGTGCAGAAAAAATCACCGAATAGCTTATATAGCGAAGAGTTTGCTACATTCGGAGAAGATGAGGTTTATGATCACAGCCATGCTGGTGGTTTTATTCGATTATTTTCTTTATCTTCACGCATTAGAGCATTGAATGAAGAAAAGAAAAAACAGCCAGCTAAAAAAGCTAAAGCTGCTTCAAAACCAAGTGATTCACCAAAAAAGGTAAAAACGGAGAGTAAAGCTAAAGCAGCAACCAAAGAAGTAACTAAATCTAAAACAACAAAAAAATCGGAAAAGTAATTTTTTGATATTGATCTAGATAAGTGAGATAAAAGATATATATAGGCTATGTCCTGTATATATCTCTTTTATAGTCTGTTAGCTATTTTATACAAAATAAGAACTATAAATTCAGATTGTTTAGCAATTAAAATTGATTAATAAATATTTGAGGTAGGTATGGCATTATGGGGTGGGCGTTTTAGCCAAGCAGCAGATCAACGTTTTAAACATTTTAATGATTCTTTGCGCTTTGATTATCGTCTTGCTGAGCAAGATATTATTGGATCTATAGCTTGGTCTAAAGCATTGGTCACGGTTAGTGTCTTATCCTATGATGAGCAAAAAAAACTCGTAAAAGCCTTAAATGAATTATTAGTCAGTGTTCAACACAATCCTCATCAAATTTTAGAAAGTGATGCTGAAGATATTCACAGTTGGGTCGAACAAAAATTAATTGAAAAAGTGGGCGATCTTGGTAAAAAATTACACACAGGACGAAGTCGTAATGACCAATCCACTACTGATTTAAAATTATGGTGCAAATCTGAAATTCAACAGTTGATTTCAGCCATTAATCACTTAAGACAATCTTTAGTTAATACGGCTGACAAGCATCAAGAGACTGTGATGCCAGGTTACACCCATTTACAACGAGCACAACCCATTACATTTGCGCATTGGTGCCTTGCTTATTATGAGATGTTAACGCGTGATGTGAGCCGTTTACAAGATACGTTAACACGTTTGGATGTGAGTCCATTAGGTAGTGGGGCACTAGCCGGTACCGCTTATCCAATGGATCGGGAGGAGCTTGCAAGCTGGTTAGGGTTTGCTCAAGCAACAAATAACAGTTTAGACGCTGTTTCTGACCGTGACCATATTCTGGAATTATTAAATAACGCTTCAATTGGTATGGTACATCTATCACGTTTTGCAGAAGATTTGATTATTTTTAATAGCGGTGAAGCTAATTTTGTTGAATTGTCTGATCGTGTTACATCGGGTTCTTCATTGATGCCTCAAAAGAAAAATCCGGATGCTTTAGAGTTAATTCGAGGAAAAGTCGGGCGAGTTGTGGGGGCTTTAACTGGTGCAATGGTCACTTTTAAAGGATTACCGCTAGCTTATAACAAAGATCTACAAGAAGATAAAGAACATCTGTTTGATGCTCTAGATACATGGCTTGAATGCTTAGATATGGCCGCTTTAGTATTGGAAGATATCAAAATTAATAACGATAGATGTCGAGAAGCCGCCAAACAAGGTTATTCAAATGCGACTGAACTGGCAGATTATTTAGTTGCTAAAGGTATACCATTTCGTGAAGCCCATCATATTGTGGGTGAGGCTGTGGTCGGTGCTATCGCTAAACAAAAAGCTTTAGAAGAACTCTCATTAGAAGAACTAAAAGCGTTTAGTTCGGTAATCGACAATGATGTTTACCCAATTTTGTCTTTGGCATCTTGTCTTGCCAAACGTTGTGCAAAAGGGGGCGTATCACCAGACCAAGTAAAAATGGCGATTGAAAATGCTAAACGACAATTAGCAATTTAATTGCTCATCCCACCTGTTTAGCCAGTATTTTGCTGGCTTTTTATATTATCACTGTTTTTATTACTCAATAATCTTATCAAATATACAAAACAAATTTGACGGCGATTATTCAAAAAATCTTGATAAAAATCTGATTGTATATCTTGCCAGACAGTGTAAAAATGTATGTCTATTTTTTGAAGGATTAAAGTGAATTGCAATGAGTAAGAGTTATAACTTTAGTGCAGGTCCGGCTAAAATACCTGCTGATGTTTTACAACAAGCACAGGCTGAATTATTAAATTGGCAAAATACTGGTGCTTCGGTGATGGAATTAAGTCATCGAGGCAAAGAGTTTGATCAATGTGCGATTGAAGCAACCAATGATCTGCGTGATATTTTAAAAGTACCCAATAATTACAAAATTTTATTTTGTCAGGGTGGGGCCCGTGCGCAATTTGCAGCTGTTCCTTTAAATATTTTAGGGAATAAAACCAGTGCTGATTACATCAATAGTGGATATTGGAGTGAATGTGCAGCTAAAGAAGCAAAAAAATATTGCAATGTTATTGAACAAAATATTGTCATTAAAGAAGCAGGAATTACATCGGTTAAACCTATGTCTGATTGGCATTTAAATAGTGATTCGGCATATGTCCATTATTGCCCAAATGAAACCATTGATGGTGTCGAAATATTTGAAGAACCTAATTTTGACGATAAAATTGTAGTGGCTGATTTTTCTTCTTGTATTCTATCTCAACCTATTGATGTTAGCCGTTATGGTATCATTTATGCAGGTGCCCAAAAAAATATAGGTCCTTCAGGAATTACCATTGTTATTATCCGAGAAGATCTTCTTGGTCATGCTAAATCTATTCTGCCTTCCGTTTTAGACTATAAAGTGTTGAACGATTACGATTCTATGTTTAATACTCCGCCAACCTTTGCTTGGTATATGTCAGGTCTAGTTTTTAAATGGATTAAAAAACTTGGCGGATTAGAAGCGATGGCAAAACGCAATCATGCTAAAGCGCAACAACTTTATCAATTTATTGATCAGTCAGACTTTTATCGAAACACTGTGGCTAAAAATAATCGATCCATCATGAATGTAACGTTTTTATCACCCAATGAAGAGTTAGATAAAAAGTTTGTTAGTGAAGCAACGCAAGCCAATATTATTGGTATAAAAGGGCATCGTATTGCCGGTGGAATGCGAGCATCAATTTATAATGCGATGGATATTGAAGGTGTGAATTACTTAATTGAGTTTATGAAACAATTTGAAGCTCAAAATGGATAATTAAAATTTATTTTGTGAATAAAAAAGGGGAGTATTTCCCCTTTTAATCAATCTTAATTACAACGATAAACATCACCAACCATAACCGCATCAGTTGGTGCAACATCTGAGATATATTGTAATGATGCATCTTGAGCATCATATATCACATTTCCCCCCATAGCGGCAGCTTTGTTCATCAAATCAGATGCAGCATCACGTATCAGTTCGCTATGTGTTTTTGTACCAGAAAAAAATGTTCCACGACGTCCTTCTGCTTTACCTAACAGTTGGCAATTAGCCGTTGGTTTAGTATCAACAAACTGAACTTGACGCCCAGCTTGGGTAAGCTCATATTGAGAATTACTACATGCATTTAAAAATAACGCTGTAGACACTGTTAAACTAACTAATAATAATTTTTTGCAAGACATAATATTTCCTCAGCCATTAGAACAACAGAACATTAATTATAACCTAAAACATTGTAACAGGTTAATGGGTTTAAAAATATCAGTTATTAAAATCCAAAGTATCCAATAGATTAAAGATTAAGAAATAAGCAAACCGACTTAATTTATGCATTTAACTATAGCAAAATCGATTTAAGTCTAT
The DNA here is from genome assembly GCF_046635745.1 of Gilliamella sp. CG35. Classification (NCBI taxonomy): domain Bacteria; kingdom Pseudomonadati; phylum Pseudomonadota; class Gammaproteobacteria; order Orbales; family Orbaceae; genus Gilliamella; species Gilliamella sp. CG35. The sequence continues at coordinate 220,030 of NZ_JBIDFH010000003.1, read as the reverse complement.
TATAATCGCAACCCTACTAACTTAGTAGCACATCACTAAAGGCCCCTTAGCTCAGTTGGTCAGAGCAGTCGACTCATAATCGATTGGTCACTGGTTCAAGTCCAGTAGGGGCCACCATCATAAGAATCAAGCAAATTTATAAACGTTCAAAAAAACATTATTTATTAAGTCATCCATATCTAACTGTAAAAGCATCCATCTTTTTTATCAATTCTGATTCGAAAGTTAGAACTTTAAGTTGAATCATTTAAAATTAGTAATGTGAGCTTTATCGGCAATTTATTTTTAGCATAAACAAAAATTGAACTTATGTTTAAAAAATTATTTTATTAATTTAATATATTTATAATCATATAGTTATCTATTTTATTTTAATGGGACATATGTATTTTTAATTAAATAAAACCGATAATTTAGCTTGATTAATTGACACCGTACATTTTTGGTGTATAATTAACCTAAACTAAGATAATTTTATTTAAAGCCCCGCTATAAATAGTGGGGCTTTTTTATTTCTCGAAAACATTAATGGGTTACTAAAATAATAATTTCCCGTTTTTTAGTTGATAGAAATGAAATTGATAGTTTATAAAATATTCCAGATTTATTTTTTATATGATCAATGCCAAATTATTTAAAAAGGAGGTTTTCAAAAAACGTAAACAAATAATTAATTTTATCTTACTCACAGTTTCATCAGTATAAAAAAGATGTTATATCTCTTCTTACAACTTTTTAAGTTAACATAAGTAACGTTTTCAATTTTTAGATTTAAACCTTAAACATCATCTCCATCGTGAGTTTATTCAAACTCTCAACAACTTTCTAATAATACAATCTCAAAAAATTAAATCAGAAATCTCATCAGTATATTAGATGAATTGATAGCCTCAATTCTAACGATTTATTTAGAAATTCTGATAATCAACCACCGCAAAATAGCAATATTTTCAATTGTTATTTTGCAAATACAACTAAAACATTTAATTAATTAGGAAATAATATGAATACAACAAAAACAATTGACAGTAATGTTACAAGTTTATACATCGCAGAAGAAGATGATTTAAAAATACTTCCTAGCAATCCTGTTTGGCATGGTATCGAAGTAAATAGCTATAGTGATTTCGGCGGTTCTACAACCTTACTACAGCGAGAAACGATCAATCCTTCACGACAAAATCAAAAGGGTAAAATTGTTGATATTGATGCTTCAGCAGGTTTTAGCCTTGATATGACTAAAAATATTTTTCCATGGCTAATGCGAGGCTTCATGTTTGCAGAAGCAAGAGAAAAATTTACAACTCAATCACTTAGCGGTAAAACATTACCTATTAAGAGTGTATCAAAAGGTTATAATTTTCCAGATAGTCATAAATTACCGCAAAAATTACTGACAGGCACGATTATTCATGCTTCAGGGTTTAGCAATTTTGCAAACAATGGTTTAAAAATTGTATCTTCTTGCTCTGATAACAATATTTCAACTAACTCAAGTACATCACAAATAGAAGAATTGAATCCGCCAGCTAGCGCAAAAATTTCTGCGGTAGGTTTTAAATTCAGCTCTGGTAGTTGTTCAATGGAAGTTAAAAAAGGAACATTACCTAAATTAGTTTCTACTTCGACTGATTTAACTAAGCTCGGATTAATTGAAGGTGAATGGATTTGGGTTGGTGGTGATGCATCGGACTCTTATTTTCCAAAAAATAGAGGTTGGGCAAGAATAACCGAAATTACTGCGAAAACAATAACTTTTGATGATACCGACTTTGTGCCTGAAAATGATACCGGTGCTAATATTAAATTAGAAATCTATTTTGGAACGGTAATTAAAAATGAAAAAGAACAAAATAAAATTGTTAAAAAAACCTATTGTTTTGAACGAACACTAGGTTCAGTTAATAACGAAATTCAAGCCCAATACGTTAATGGGGCAGTTGCAAATGAATTAACCATTAATATGGGGTCAGCGCAATATGTTACTGCAGATTTGAATTATGTTGGATGTAATTCTTTCACGAAAAAAGGGAAGGATCGAATTATAGGTGAACGTTTAGAATGTGATAAATCATCACCTTTTAACGCAACTTCTAATATTTATCGACAAAAATTAAGTATCAATGATACCAAAAGTTCAACACCAAGTGCTTTATTTGCTTATGTTACTGATTCCAGTTTAGCTATTTCTAATGGTGTTACAGGAGTTAAAGGACTTGGAATTTTAGGAAGCTTTGATGTATCTGTTGGTAATTTTAGTGTAACCGGATCAATTACCGCATACTTTTCTTCGGTTGATGCGATAGAAGCGATTCGAAACAACGCAGATGTTGGCTTTTCGACAATTTTAGCTGCGGAAAATTCAGGGGTCATTTTTGACATTCCTTTATTAGCGTTAAGTGGTGGTATGCCTAATATAGAAAAAGATCAGAAAATTACGATACCACTTGAGAAAACAGGGGCGGAAAACAAACATGGTTACACAATGATGTATCAAACATTTGAATACCTTCCTGATTCTGCAATGCCATATGTTAACGCTTAATTATATTAATCATAATTGCGCTTTTTAGGAGAAGAAAATGAGTTTATTTGAACAATTTGAAACAGATAGAAATAAAGAAAAAGATGGGGTTCCAGTGACTTATGGAGCCAATAAAGACGGAACAATTCCAACGTTCTATTTAGCCCGAATGGGAGGCGTAAATTCTAAATACTCAATGTTAATCAAAAAATTAACTAAACAATACAAAAGACAAATACAGTTAGATTCTTTGCCAGAAGATAAAGTCATTGAAATTTCGATGCAAGCTTTTGTTGGTGGTGTACTAAGAGGCTGGGAAAACATACAAGGACGTGATAATAAAATTATACCGTTCACTTCTGACAATGCAATTAAGCTCTTAACTCAGTTGCCAGATTTATTCAATGATTTAATTGCACAAGCAAGTGATATTGATTTATTTAAAACGGTTGAGCTGGAAAAAGACATAAAAAACTAATTGAAGTCCTTGAATATCAACTTGATATGAATGGAAAGGACGAAGATATCATCAGAATGTCTCAACAAATGGGACAAGCACTTCCAGATAAAATCAAAAATAAACCCGAACTTGACGAACATCTTGAATTTTACTATCAAGCTTTTCTCGATTTAGATACGACACGTTCACATTCAATGGGCCCAACACCTATTTCATGGTTAGCAATCATTGAATACGCTCGGTTTTATCAATTAGATAATGAAGATACGAATGATTTTGTTTATCTAATACGTGAAATGGATAAGGTAAATTTAAAACATGTTAATCGGGCTTTTAAATCAAAAAACTAAGTAATATTTTTTAAAAGTAGATGATTATTCATCTTTAAAAAGCTTAGTTCATTAAATTTTTTATTGAAAATAGAGTGGTTATATAAGGCTAAAATGAACTTGTATAACTACTACTATTTTGTAAAAAGTTTACCTATAAATAATTTAAATCAGCGCTTTAAAAATATATCAACATGAGAGACAGACTTATTAGTTAATAAATATTGTACCTCAATTTGATTATATTCAGGCAAAAAAGGGGTTTATATGCCAATTGAAACATTACAGTTTTCAGAGAATATTCCTTCCTCAATCAAAACAAAGCTAAAAGGTATCGATAATGCTTCAGTTTCAGCAAGAATAAATTTAAACAAATTAAAAACATTGTTAAAAAATAGTTGGAATACAGATCCGTTTAAGAAAGCTGAAGATAGTATTAAAAACTTAAGTAACGAAATATTAAAAAGCTTTGAGGTTGTAATAAATCGTACAAAAATATTGAAGAATCCAAATGAAAATTTCAATACATTGACGACAAAAACAAAAAATACTGGGATAGCACAACATCAATCAACAGCTAAAAATACAGATAACACATTAATAACTCCAGATGAACAACTTTTACTAAGTTCGTTAAATCCAATAAATGATAAACTAAGCGAATTCAATAAAAAACAATCAGAATTGGCAGGTATCTATCAAAAAGCAGCAATTAGTCAAAATGAGTACAATGACTATATGACATTATTGAATCAGCAATATGATGAATCAATAGATCCACTTGGTAATTATAATAAAGAGTTAGAGCGAACATGGGAACTGATGAAACTCTCTTCTCAAGAAAGGGCTATAGAAAATGAATTTAATCGTATCACCCTAGATCTGATGAATAAAGGTTTAATATTAAATCAACATCAAAATGCTGAATTAAGAAAAACAATCGAATTGAATCAGGAGTATTTGAGAATACTTGCGATTAAAGACGGCTTAGAGAACAATTCAAAAAAACAAAAGCAACAGGATTTTGGCGATTTGGTTAATGCTTTAAGTCTGTCCGAATTAGATGATAATGAAATAATCAACGTGTTGAACACAGATAGTCGAAGTCCATTTACAGGAATGTTCGAAAACTCTTGGAGCTTATTAAGTTTGCAGATTGAACAATATCAATCGATGTATGATCAAATAAATGTTCTTACAGAAAAATTCAATCTTGATCAGTCGGTTGCCGCATCATTAAGAGCACAAGTTTGGGCCAAACAAAATGATGTTATTTTAAGTCAGGCAGATAAATTTTTTGGCAATGTGGCAAAATTACAAAGTTCAAATAATGCTACGATGGCTAAAGTTGGTAAAGCAGCAGCGATTGCACAGGCCATTGTAAATACTTATCAATCTGCTAATGCTGCCTATGCATCTATGGCAGGTATTCCTTATATAGGCCCAGCTCTAGGTGCAGCAGCAGCTGCGGCGGCTATTACTTCCGGTATGGCGAATGTCGCAGCCATTCGATCTCAATCAACAGGCTTTATGAAAGGTGGTTATACGGGGAACCTGGCACGAACTCAAGTAGCTGGTCTAGTACATGGTCAAGAATTTGTGATGAATGCATCAGCAACGCAACGAATAGGGGTTAATAACCTTGAAGCCTTACAACGAGGAGATATGAGTGGCATACAAGTTCCTCAAATTACGAATCAAAGTTCAACATCTGAAAAAGCTGAAAGTAGCTTACAAACTATTGCCCCAATCATTAATATTGCTTTAGTCAATGACAATGACAGTGCACAGCAATGGTTATCTACTCAAGAAGGTGTCAAGCGAATAATGCAAATAAATCGAGAAAATGGTGATGAACTAGCAACAATAGTGAAAGCTTGTTAATTAAAATGTCTAAGTAAGACCAAATTGCATCAAAATTGAAAATCCCAAATGATATAGTTATAAGATCAAAGTGGATTTAAAACTTGAGTAACTATTAAAATTAAGCGCCTCAATTGGCGCTTTTTCTTTATAAACATTCAAGAACAAATTAACAAAAGCGCATTTAGCTAGCCTTTCACCATTGTCAACATATAAAAAATTGCTTAATTCTTATTTTAAAGAAGGCCAACATGTCAAATATCATTACAGAACAACCCATAAAAGGGGCTAAAGAAACATTTTCCTGGCTAACTGATATCATCGAAACAAAAAACGGTAGAGAGCACAGAATAGGTTTACGTGCTTTACCACGAGTTTCTTATGAATACTCATTTTTAACTCATATTCATAATCGTAACTATTATTTAAATTCACTCAGAAATAATTTTACTGAGATATGGTTGATACCAGATTGGTTGTCAGGAATATATCTTGGTGAACTAGAATTAGGTCAGAAAACTATACCTAATATCTTAAATCAAAAAGTGGGTGATAAGTTTTTGATTTATCAGAATGCTGAACATAGTGAAGTAAATGAATGGCTACAATTACCAAAACAAAAGCCATTAGAATTTGTTTTCATTGAACCCAAAAAAACCAAATTAGTGTTTGAACTAAAAAAAAGAGTTCCTGTTGAAAAGCAGGTCAATATAAAACCGATAAATTATCATTATAAAGCAGCGTATATTCTTCCATTAATGCCATGTTATCTTACTAATACTAAATACACGACTTCAGGGTATGAAAGTCAAATAGATATTAGTGTTGAGCTAAGTCATGAATTGAATTTTAGCAGCGGCGCTAATTATGGTATCAAGTATCTTGGATTAGAAGTATTGCATAATTGTTATGGAGTTAATGAATCAACAATTCAAAAAGATATTGAAATTGTTGATTATGATCTAGGTAAAATTACCCGAATTGAGAATTGGCAATATTCAAAGTTGTCTCGATCTTTGACTTTTTACCTTGATGGACTGAAAGAAATCCAGGCTTTTAAAAAATTTATTTATCGAATCGAAGGAAAACTTAACGCATTTTGGTTATGTGATAACGATGAAAATCTTGTTAAAACACATATATTAGTCGATAAGATTTATATAGAAAATCAATCATTTAACCCATCATTCAAATATTTAGCATTATTTCATCCAGATAGTGTTTCGTATGTGAAAATTATCAATATTAAAAATACGGGTAAAAGTATTCAATTAACGATTGATCAAGTTATCACTAAGCCTATAACAAAAATTAGTCACTTAATGTTATGTCGTTTTGACACCGATGATATACAAATTGAATACGATACCTATTTACAAGCTCAATCTAACATTCCAATAATCGAGGTTTTCGATGATCAATATTTTTAAACAAGCTGAATTATATGTTTTTAATGATGGAATCAATACATATCGTTATACCAATGGTATGCGTGAACTAAATATTGATAATCAGACATATAAAAAAGAGTCCATCAATCGCACAGCGATAAAACGGGATGCCGCTATTTCCAAAAATAAAATTGATATAACCATGCCAATTACTAATGAAGTCGTGAAATCATGGATAAACCCGGATATCACGAAGCATTTACTTGTTGATATCTATATTCTCGATAAAAAAAATATGACTACGATGTCATGGAGTGGGCGTTTAACTCAGACATCAACATCAGAAAAAGAGATGGTGATGACATTTGAATTATTGATTACACGCTCAGGGCAAACTGGTGTAAATGAAAAAATTCAGCGTAATTGTCGTTATTCTCTTTATGGCGAACATTGTGGTCTAAATAGAGAGGATTTTAAGGTAAAAGGCACTGTGTTAGCTTATGAAAATGATATCGTCACGGTTGAATTTGAACGTGAAATTGAAAATGGTTATTTCACGGCAGGTATTTTAAGGACGCCTGAAGGCGAACAGACGTTTATTAAAGAACATAATCAATCATCAATAGTCCTAATCAGAAAAAATCAGCAATTGTTGGACAATTTAAATAAAGGGATATTACAAATTACGCTGTACAAAGGTTGTTTAAGAACCCTAAATTCTTGTCATTCATTCAATAACACCATCAATTATGGTGGATTTCCTTATTTACCTTTAGAACCGTTAAATAACGGTAATTCAATTGTTTAGGAGCGAAATATGTTTTTTTTAATTTCTGCATTAGTTGCTGTTGTTGTTGGAATGGTCGTTGGGATGGTGTCTTCAAAGGGCAAAGCAAATCAACAAAAAATAGAAGCTGATGAATTTAAAACGGGAACTTCAACAGAAGGAACGGGAATACCCATTGTATTTGGTACCGTTAAGATAACCAATCCAATTTATACCTGGATTGGAGATAAAAAAACGTCAGCTATTAGAAAAAAAGGTGGCAAAAAATAATGAAAATAATTGTAACCAGAGACGATATGATTGCAGTAAAACAATGTAGTCGTGGTGGACGGGAGTTTTTTAAACGTCATGGACTCGATTGGAACCAATTTTTGAAAGAAGGAATAGATTCTGAAATTTTAAAATCAACCAATGATGCAATGGCAAATCAAGTTATAGAACATGCGGAGCGTAGAACATGGGCGGAAGTAAGAAAAAGCAAACTGTAGGTTATAAATATTACGCTGGAGTCAGTATGGTTTTATGTCAAGGCACTATCGATAAATTGACTAATATTAGCGTAGCAGACAGGACAGCATGGCGAGGCGCTGTGCAAGACGGACAAATAGCCATAAATAAACAAGGATTATTCGGTGGTGACAAAAGGGAAGGTGGTGTATCAGGTACAGTTGATGTGTATTCAGGTCATCATCAACATAATCGAAATAGTTATTTGGCAAGTAAATTATCAGCTATTGTACCGGCTTATCGTCATGTCGCTGGTCTTGTATTCCGACAATTTTATTGGGGAAATAACCCTTATATGAAAGATATTTCGGCAGTTGTTCAGCGTATACATTATCAAGACTCCAAAAAAACACGACAATGGTATGACAGTAAAGCAGAGATAAAAACTGAAAATGGAAGTGCAAATACAGCTATCCATTTTATATTGGATACTTCAATGAGTATGAGTGGAGGGCGAATTCAAGCACTTAAATCAGCGATGAAACGTGCTATACAAAATCTTTCAACTTCAATTGATTTGATGACATTAAGATTAGATATTCTGATAACCACTTATCAAGGCGGAAGTCCACAAACAAAACTAGTTAGAAAAGTTTCTCAAAACGATATTGTAGGTCTTTTATCTTTTATTGATAATTTAAAAATTGTTGGCGGAGAAAATCTTGAAAATGTGTTATCTCATTCTATAAATTTCTTTAAAGACACATTCAATCAAACAATGAATCGATGTTGTATTTTTGTTAGTGATGGTGAATTAGAAAATGCTGACCATATCAAAAATGAAGAAATTCATAATATGATTGATAAAAAAGGTCAATTTAATGAACAAGATGAACATGATGTCAAAATATTTTGTATCAATGTTGATAATACCAATAAATCATTAAGTTCAAAAATTGATAATACGCCAGAAGATGGGATACCAGTAATAAAGGGAACCGATTCGAACATTATTTATGATACCATCATGAATGCAATCAATAATCTCAATGCAGATATGAATCCCGCCCACATACTAAGAGAATTAGTACTTAATCAGCAAAATGGTTTTAATTCGAGCCTAATCAAGAACAGCATTAACGAAGATTCATTTAGACAAGCTGCTGATCTCTTTTATCGAGAAAAACTTGGTCTTTCTTATATATGGAATGATCAAAGTAAGTTTGAAGATTTGAAGAAAAATATTGAAAATACTGCAAACTGTGTTTTATATCAAAATGCTAAAACAAATCAATTTGAAATAAAAGTAATTCGAAATGACTACCATATTGAAAAATTACCTCTTTTTGATAAAACGAATATAGTCAAAATTTCCGATATTAAAAAAAATATCATCACTGAGATGATTAACTCGGTTACCGTCAATTTTATAGACAGAACAAATGACTATAAACAAGGTTCGGTGACTGTTCGGGATGATGCTTTAATTTTGATGGCTGGACGTGAAAATAATACGACTGTTACTTATGATATGGTTTACAATCGTTCATTAGCTTCTAGACTAGCACTTCGTGATTTAGGCGCATTATCTTCAGATTTAGCTTCTGTTTCATTAACCCTTAATTTAGACGGAAGAATGCTTAATCGTGGTGATGTTTTTGTATTGGATATGCCACAGCTAGGGCTAAATAAAGCCGTAATGCGTGTAACTTCACTTGATTACGGTACTCAGAAAAGTAATCAAGTTACCGTTGAATGCATGAGAGATGTGTTTTCATTGCCATCATCGACAGTGGTAAGTAATCAACCCGTCATTATACCCACAACCGATATAAATTTAGCTAAACCAGCTGAACATTACGCTATTATGGAATGTCCCTATTATGAACTGGTTTATAATTACGGGCAAAGAGAAGTTGATTTTATGATTCAAGATGATAAGTCGATCGGTCAAATAGCTGCAACAATTGCATCGCCACCAGAGGGGACTTTTCATAGTGAATTAGTTACCTCTCTTTCGAATACTTTTGAGAATCCAGAAAATATCATAGATTGTGAAATGAGATTAATAGAGCATGAACTTGATCAAGTTACATCAATTATTACACTCAACTTTAATCCACCAGAACAAGACTATAACTGGATCTTGATTGGAAACGAAATTTTATATGTTCAATCTTTTTCTAACAATCAGCTGACCGTCAAAAGAGGGTGTCTTGACACATTACCAGAAAAACATGAAAAAGGGAGTAAAGTCTATTTTTGTGGGGGACAATTATCATTAAAAAGTGATGAATATTATCAAGGTGATAAAGTTGATTGCCGAATTATTACAAACACTTCTACTGATTCATTAGATCCTTCATTAGCGACAGGTGCAATGATTAATATTCAAGGTCGAGCTGCAAAACCTTATCCTCCTGCAAATATTACGATAAATAATTTTTATTTTCCCGATAAACTTAGTACCGACCAACTCTACATCAAATGGTCATCGAGAAATCGACTTCAACAAACATCAGGAGAACTTATTGGATGGTATGAAAGCGATATTACACCAGAAAGTGGTGTTAAATATCATGTGACCATCAAACTCAATAAAAGAATAATTGTAGATCAAATTATTGATGTTACTGCATTTGAATTGGATGTTTCTGAATATCTTCAGGGAACGCTAGATATTCAAATATCAAGTATTGTCGATAATATTTATTGTTTTACACCATTTTCTCATTCGATTGAACTTCATAATGACTTAATTTTTAAAATTCATGAAGAACAATCAGCAATTGATAAAAATAATCTACTAGTCAAAATTAAATAGGAAAAATTATGGCAAAAATAGCAATTATATCTAATAGCACCTCTCGACAAGACATCAAGAATGTATTTGAAGGGTTAGGTCACCAAGTTGATTATCTGATAGATAACAGTATCACTTATAATCAATTGATGACCTACGATTTAATCGTATCAACAAACCAATATTCGCGTAAAGAGGTAATTAAACAGTGCGTGGATAATGGTATTCCTGCAATTGTAGCGGAAGGAAATTCATCGTCAGTTTCTTTAGGTAAAGATTTAGGTATGTTTGATCAAAATGAACATCAAGTTAGTGATTGGAATTACTTAAGACCATTAAAAATATCTTTAATAACACAAAAGATCCCTAAATTGGGTTGTGCCCCTTATTTGAAACCAACATGGTGTACGTCTTTTCCTATTTCTTCAATGGCACCTGGGGGTGAAGCACTGTGCTCCATGTATCATGACCGTGATGATTTTATCATTTGTGCACAATTTAAAAAAGGAACGGTCGATAAATATGGGGGAACTTTTGGCGCAAATTGTATTTTTATGTCATTCTTAGATCGTGAATATTTAACAAGAAATGCGATAAAAATGCTCGATAATGCTATCAATTTTTGTTTTCAGAATTATACAACCCTATCGGGGAAAGTGGTGGATGAAACAGATCAACCAATCTCAAGAGAGGTAAAAATATATGATCAGAAAACAGGAGAATTAGTTTCGGAAATAACAAGTAATGAAGACGGTTTATTTTCTGCTGAAGTATTTTCTGGACAAAGCTACTATGTCATTGCATTTGATAAAGATAATGGTAAGAAAAATGCAGTAATTATAGATAATATCAAAGTTTGATTAATCATAATAATAACATATCAATATAAGTCTCATAAAATTAACCTATTAGATAATTTTAAATAATACTTAAAACCAAAATTCTAACCTAACCAATTATAACATCTCAATTCGACCATTCATTTTATTACGATATTAAAACGACGTTTAGAATCAAAAATCACTTGTACATGCTAATAAACATATATTTTCAATGAATGGTTAATTGTTTTTATCAATCTTTTAAATTTTATAATTACGTTTTTCAGGAGGTCAACATGGCCAAAATTGTTATATGCAGTGAAGAACTTATAAGAGTGCAATCAATGATAGATGCACTAAATCCCTATCATGACATTACTTTTTGTATAGCAAGCTCGACAGATTACAATGAACAGTATTTATCGACATTCGATCTAATTATGGATTATCGAAATGGAACAGAATATACCACATCATTTTGCATTAAAAACTGCTCTAAAAAGGGTATTCCAGTTATAGCGGGTGGAACCAGAAATAGTACGGGCTGTATTATGTCACTGGGAATGACCAAAAAACCTATGTATTATTCAAGTGGAAATTTAAATAGGATAATTAATGTTAGCGACGTATTAACCTGTGATAAAAAAATCGAAACAGGCGCAATTATCAATAGCGGTGACACGTTTATGATAAGAGAAGATTTAAAAATAGAGTATGGAATCGAAATTTTATCAGTGAATCAGATGGTCAATGGGGTTTATGATATTAATACCGCCATATTCCGCCAAGGCAGTTTAAATGTCAATGGTGAAGTTTTTGGTAGCGATTGTGCTTTTATCGGTTTTCCTTTTAGCCGCCCCTTAACGGAAGAAGCAATACAGATTGTCAATGATATTATTAGTTGGCTAGTTAATCGTAAAGATGTTGTCGCACAGGTAAAAGATGAAGAGGGTAACCTTTTATCGCATTGCGAAATTCAGCTTTGTTTAAGAAAAACGGGAGAAGTCATGATGACTTATACCACAGATGAAAATGGTCAAGTGAGTTTAAGAATAAGACCTAATCATGAATATTATGCCGTAGCCTTTGATCAAACAACCGGTAATAAAAATGCCGCTATTATAGATAATATTAAGGTTTGAGCCAAAGAATATAGAGTATTTTTTATAAATCAAATCAATTAAATAATAAATTAGCCTCAACACGAGGCTGTTTTTATCATTAAGCATACATAAAAATTATGATTTAATTATCAAAACTATAAAATAAATTTAAAATACAGCAATAAACTTAACCAAAATTTCAGCCTAACTATAACGTTGTAAAACTGATATTATCATTTATAAAAATACTAATAATCTGTAAACTTAAAAAAATGATTAAATTCACAAGGAGATGGGTAAGAATGAAACATTGTCTATTATTTTTGACGATATTAAGCTGTTTTGGTACTTTCAATTTTGCAAACGCTAATGATAACGAACGTTGCCAAGCATTAGTAAACCTTAAATTTGATGATGCTAAAATTATCAAAACAGAACTTATTGCCGATCGTTTTACGCCGCCGTCTAATTTAGCGGATTCATTGCGCAATGCGGATACAAAAGAAATATCTCATCTTCCTCAAATTTGTCGGGTTGAATTGGTGATTCAACCTAAAATCAATGTTGAAATTTGGTTGCCAACTCAATGGAATCATCGTTTACAAGCCATTGGGGGAGGGGGATATGCTGGTTTTATTCCTTTTGACGAATTAGCTGTGGCAGTTAAAAAAGGGTATGCTACAGTGGGAACTGATACCGGACATAGCGGAAATCTGTTTGAAGGTGATTTTGTATTCAAGAATAATCAGTTACAAGCCGATACGATAGTGGATTTTGCTTATCGTAGTGTTCATGAAATGACAATTAAAACTAAACAAATTATTCAAGCTTATTATGGTGAACCGGCTGACTATTCATATTGGAATGGTTGTTCAACGGGTGGGCGACAAGGATTAATGGAGGCGCAAAGATTTCCCGCTGATTATGACGGTATCTATATTGTGGCACCAGCAATTCAATGGGACAAATTTATCCCTTCTGAATTGTGGCCTCAAGTTGTTATGCAAAAGGAGTTAGGGCATCCGATTGACACTCATAAACTTATAATGTTACGAAAGGCAATAATTCAATTAGCTGATGAACAAGATGGAATTAAAGACGGTATAATCAATGATCCAACAGCATTAGAAATTTCTGATAACTTTTTAAAACAACATAATTTTAATGATGCTGAAATTATAGCATTACGAAAAATTTGGCAAGGTCCGACGAATCAACTTGGAGAATCCTTATGGTTTGGTGTGGAAAAAACCGCACCGCAAGAGGCACTAGCTGGTAGTGAACCATTTCCAATCCCTGTTGATTATCTAAAATATTGGATAGCACAGAATCCAAATCTTGATTGGAAAAACATGGACTACCAAAGCTTTGTCGATTATTTTAATGAATCAGTCGATTTATTCAGACCTATTATGGGAACGGATAACCCAGATTTGAGTCAGTTTAATAAATCTGGTGGAAAAATGATTATTTGGCATGGTTGGGATGATCGTTTAATCCCACCCAAAGGGACGATTCATTATTACAATCACGTTGTAAAATTAATGGGGGGACAGAAACACACGGATGAATTTGTTAAGCTTTATATGGCACCTGGCGTTGATCATTGTAATGGTGGTGATGGTGCAGACCAGATCAATGGTTTTGAATCACTGGTAAATTGGGTCGAAAAACAACAACCGCCAAAAAACCTAACAGCCAAAAAAATAGAGAATGGTAATCTTACTTTACAACGACCATTATGTGCATATCCACAAAAAACAGTTTACAAAGGTGAGGGTAATACCAATAATCCTGCTAATTTTGAATGTCAGTAACAGTCCATCTAAAAACGATATCTTTTTGTTTTCTTAAAAGACATCATTATTTAAGGCTGTTTACCAAAATGAATTGAGTAAGAATTATTGGATTCATCCATTTGATTGGTGATAGGAGACTTGCATGTAATTTTTTAGTTCATGTTATTGTACAATACAAACCACTCATTACTAGACCTTGACTTACCATTTTATGGTACGAGACTATTCATTGATGATAAGTTATTTAATAGAATAATTTGACATCAATGAATTGACCGATTTTTTATAAGATTTAATTATTTTTTCTGCTCGTTCAACCAGTTCGTGACGTATATGTTCAGGCTCTAAACAAATACATTGATGACCTAAGCTCAGCAAAATGCCATAACTGTAGTCATCATCAATAAAGTCAAAATTTACAAGATACTGTTGTTCGTTTAATTTCTTAATATCTTTTTCGTCACAAAAATCTAAAATACGTTCCAAAAGCGATTCATCTATTAATAATTTTATTTTAAAAATCTTTTTTTTCATTTCGGTTTGGAATAAAGAAAATGCTTCAGGCGTTGTTTGCCTAATAAATTTAGTGTTAGTTTCTCTAAGGTTTGACATTTTTGACAATTTAAATACACGAAAGTCATTTTTAGTTAGACAAAAAGCTTGTAAATACCATTCTTTTTCCTTAAAAATAAGTGTATATGGCTCAATTAAACGTGTCGCTTGTTTATTCCTAATACTTAAATAATCAAACGATAAAAGCAGTTGTTCTTTCAGTGCCAGTCTTATAATAGATATTTTGTTATCAATATTTTGTTTGGAAAACCAAGGAGATAAATCAACAATAAGTTGATTTAAGTTATTTGTCACTTCATCATGTTCTTGTTCTGATAAAAAACTCTTTATTTTCTCGAGTGTTCTTAAATTTTCACTTTCTTTTAAAACTGGTGAGGATAATAAGTTGAGGCCTTTTAATAAAACAATGACATCTTCTTTAGTGAATAGACCTTTACTAATTTTATAGTTTTTTAAAATACTTATTCCACCGGCACTTCCTTGATAGGTAATAATGGGTATACCCGCTCCCTCGATAACTTGTATATCTCGGTAAATAGTACGCAATGATACATTTAATTTTTCTGCTAATTCTTTACCAGTTATTTTTTCTCTTTGTAGCAATACCATGATAGTAGTAATTATACGATTAATTTTCATGCTTTATGTTTGCAAAATAATTTAGATTGAATTTTAAATATGACATACAGTTGTCATTAATGCTACATCATAATATTGATCACTAAAATTAAGTAAATCAATTTTCACATTAAAAGGAAAGAAAAAATGTTTAAACCTAATAGCGTTATTGTTTATGTCAAAGATGTCGATGCTAGCACAGAGTTTTACACAAAAATACTAGGGCGTCCACCTGTTGAAACTTATCCTGGCTTTGCTGTATTTTTATTGAATGATGGTTTTATTTTGGGACTTCAAGAGGCTGATAAAATAACACCAAAGGCACCTAATCATTATGGGGGATTTGAGCTGTCATTTAGTGATGTAACAAAAAATGATGTAGATGCGATTTATTCTGCATGGAAAAAACTAAACGTTAAAATTGAACTTGAACCCCAAATGCTCGATTTCGGATACACATTTGTAGGAAATGATCCTGATGGCCATCGACTCCGTGTTTGCGCTACCGATACTTCAAAGTTTGAGTAGAATAATGTCTTAAGAGATTAAAACCATGGGGACTGTATTATGCACTCATTGTTTATGAGGAATTCATTTCATGAAAAAAGTGTAGTTGAGCATGCGAGCATATTGTGGATTTTATTTCGCTTGGGAAAATCTAATTGGGTTTGAAGAGATAATTTGATTTGCAATAAACGTTAATAATTTAGTTGTATTTAATTAAGTATATTTTTTAAATTTCATTTCAGTACAAGTAAAGTATTAAACAAGATTGAAACCCTTCTGACTTCAATAGGTTGTATTGAATGTGATGTTGGAGCGGGAAACGAGGTTCGAACTCGCGACCTCAACCTTGGCAAGGTTGCGCTCTACCAACTGAGCTATTCCCGCATAAGAGAAGTGTAGTAAATGGTGCCCGGGGCGAGACTTGAACTCGCACGGCCAAAAAGGCCGAGGGATTTTAAATCCCTTGTGTCTACCGATTTCACCACCCGGGCTCAAAACTTAGTTACCTAAAGGTAATTGCGTTTCGGATGCTGTGCATTTTACCTGTCTTATCATTTCAGTCAATAGAAATTTTAGATAAATTGTTTGATTGATTAATGTTTAACTTTATTCTGAATGTAAATTACACCATTGTATTAATAATCAGCAAAATAGGTCGTTTTAAAATGGCATATTGCTTTAATCATTTATGCCTTAAAACGATCATTTGGAAACCTATTGATTATCGAAAAAATCATTTTGTGCAATCCATAAATATTGCACCATTGATATTAACGTTAAAACTGTTGCAATAAATAGTGCGACAAGGCCTGCATATATTACAATATCGCAAGGGCGCCAAAGGAGCCATGTTAGGGCTGTCATTTGGGCGATAGTTTTATACTTGCCTATAGATGAAACCGCAACATTACTCCGTTTTCCAACCTCAGCCATCCATTCACGCAAAGCAGAGATGATGATTTCACGTGAAATGATAATTATAGCCGCAATGGAAATCCACCATGCTTGATAATATTGAGTGATCAGAATTAAGGCTATTGTGACAATAATTTTATCTGCAACTGGATCTAAAAACGCGCCAAACTTGGTTGTTTGTCCTAAACGTCTAGCTAAATAACCATCAAACACATCAGTTATTGCAGCAATAAGAAAAATTAATGCTGAAAAAAAACCAGACCATTCAGTTGGAAATAAATAAAAAGCCAGCACAAAAAAAGGAATTAAAATAACTCGAAATAACGTTAATATAGTAGGAAGATTAATTTTCATGTGACATAAGCTCTTTTTTGTTTAATTAATCAATAGATTAACAAAAATTAAAAAACGGGGTTTCTTAATGCTTATGTTGCCTGAAATATTATAATTTTTCAATGTGTTATTGTTGTAAATTTAAATAAATTTTTTCGGCTAGCGATTTAGAGATTCCTTGCACTTGTGCTATTTCATCAATACTGGCATTTTTTAATTCTCTTAAACCACCAAAGTGTTTAAGTAATGCTTGCCGTCTTTTTGAACCGATTCCTTCAATGTGTTCTAAAGCACTATCTGTAAGCTGTTTTACACCTTTTTTTCGTTGCCCCACAATGGCATGATCGTGTGATGCATTACGAATTTGTTGAATAAGCAATAAAGCAGGCGAATGGTCATCAAGATAATGTCCGGTTCCATGCGCTTCAAAAAATAATGTTTCAAGCCCTTCTTTTCGCTCAGCACCTTTTGCCACCCCCACAAGAATAGGGTGATGTTTATCCCAATTAACATTAAGTCCTTCAAATACTTGTAAGGCTTGGTTTAACTGTCCTTTACCACCATCAATAAAAATAACATCAGGTATTTTTTCATCGGGTAGATCTTTTTTATTGTAACGTCTTGTTAATACCTGTTCCATTGCTGCATAATCATCACCTGGTGTAATACCCGTAATATTGTAGCGGCGAAATTCAGATTTTACCGGACCTTTATCATCAAAGACAACGCAAGAGGCTATTGTGTTTTTCCCCATGAAATGACTGATATCAAAACATTCCATACGATTGATTTTATCAATGCCCAAAAAGGTTTTAAGTGCATCGTAACGTTGTTTATTTGACGAATTGGTTAATAATTTGTTCTTCACTTCAGTTTGCGCATTAACGGTTGCAATATTGAGTAACTTTAAATTATCGCCTTTGGGCTCATCAACCAATTTGACTTGATGCTCAGCAATAAGTGACAGTGTCTCTTCCATGGGTTGTTTATCCGACAACGAAAAATTGAGTAGGATCTTTTTCGGAATATTACGATTTTGGTTGCCTTGCAAATAAAATTGCCCTAAAAAGGTTTCTATCACTTCTTCCAATTCAGTATTTGATGGTACTTTAGGAAAATAAGAACGATGCCCAAAGGTTTGTCCATTTCGGATAAATAAGACATAAATACAGGCTATACCAAACTCGTAGTGGAAGCCAATAACATCTAAATTATCATTATTGTTGTAAATGGCTTGTTTTTCGTTGATATGTTTAATGGCTTGTAACTGATCACGTAATGCTGCTGCTTTTTCAAAATTGAGTTCATTACTTGCTTTTAGCATATCTTCAGTGATTTTTTGTAAGATCTGATCGGATTGTCCTGATAAAAATAATCTCACATAATTAACTTGTTCGTTATAATCTTCATCACTCACTAATCCCGGCACACAAGGTCCTAAACAGCGTTTAATCTGATATTGCAGGCAGGGGCGAGTTCTGTTCCGATAGGTGGTGTTCAAGCACTGTCTAATCGGAAACGTTTTTTGTAATAGCGCTAAAATCTGTTTAACTGCATATCCACTAGGATAAGGACCAAAAAACTCATCTTTTTTGCGATTAATCGCCCCACGGTAAAGTGATAATTGTGGATGTCTTTCTTTACTTAATTTAATAAAAGGATAGCTTTTATCATCTTTTAAAAGAACATTATAACGTGGTTGATGTTTTTTAATGTAAGTCTGTTCTAATAATAGGGCTTCGGTTTCAGTATTCGTAATCGTAAATTCAATACGATGGATATGGCTAACTAACATATCCGTTTTCAGTGTTTTTTTACTACTATTAAAATAGCTTTTTAGTCGGTTATTCAGATCTTTAGCTTTACCCACATAAATAATCGTCTCTTTATCATTAAACATCTGATAAATGCCCGGTTTATGTGGGACTGTTTTTAAAAAAGATGTTGAATCAAATTGGCTCATATTAGTTTTCAAATGTGAGGGCTTTTTTCTCTATTATCCTCATAATGGTGCTTAATAACCCATTTATCAAGAGGTAAACGAATCCTGCAACAATAAATATAGAAAAATCGTAATAATCACCATTAAGCTGATTACTATACCCCATAATATCCATTACCGGAATCATCGAGGCTAGGGCGGTGCCTTTGACAACAAAAACGACTTCATTGGAATAGGTGGACAAGGCTCGTTTTAAAGCATAAGGCATGACAATTTTTAAGGTTTGTCGTTTATTCATACCAAGAGCCTCACAAGCTTGCCATTGTCCATGTGGAACAGATTTTAAAGCACCATAAAAAATTTGTGTGGTATACGCCGCACTATTTAGCGTTAAAGCTAAATAAGCACAAAACCAAGGCGAAGATATGAGATCATAAAATCGCGGAAATTGACTTAAAAAGTCAGCGAACTGTGAGGGGCCATAATAAATTAAAAATAACTGAACTAATAGGGGAGACCCCGTAAAGATAATAATATAGGTACGTATTACCTTTGTTAATACAAAATGATTAAGTGATAATAAGCATGAAAAAACGATAGCCAAAAGCCCCGCAGTTAAGATACCTAAAATTCCCAGACTTAACGTGTCAGGAAGACCTTGTAGGATGATTTTAAGATAATAAACAAAATTATCAGACATAATGTAACCTTACAAACTTTTGGCAGAAGAGGGTTGTTCAAAATAAGTTGCACGTTTTTCGATTCGTTCAATCACTTTTTGACTTAAGATTGAAATAATCAAATAGATTACCATTGCGATCGCATACCATAGAAATGGTTGATTAGTTCGTGCAATAATCGTTTTGGTTTGCATCATTAGATCATTGATTGCAATGGCTGAGACTAGTGCGGTATCTTTTAATAATATCAACCATTGATTACTTAATCCTGGTATAGCATGGCGCCACATTTGTGGCATGATAATACGAAAGAAAGTTCTAAATTTACTTAAACCAAGCACTTGAGCAGCCTGTTTTTGTCCACTTGGTATTGCTTTAAATGCACCTCTGAGCGTTTGGGATGCATAAACTGCATAAAGTAGCGATAATGCAATGACACCACATAAAAACGGATCGGGCTGAGTATTGGCAATATGCATTTGGATATGAACTGAGGTAAATATCAATGACATATCAAATCCATCATCTAGTGCCATTAAAAGAAATGGTAAACCATTATAGATTGCAACGACAATTAATAATTCAGGTAGTGCTCGAATCGTAAGGCTAATTAAAGACATTAGCCATGCAACAGGTTTAAATGGAACGGATTCTAGAATTGTGAAAATAAAAGCAAAAACTATACCAACAATCATTGATACAAAAGCTAATGACAATGTGATGGATGTTGCTTTTGTTAAAGGCACGATAAAACCGTCCATTGAGGACATTATCCAGTTCATTGCATATGCTAAAAAGTCTGACATAAAAAAACCGTATTTAAATTAAAAAATAAATTCGCCGCATTTTAAGCGGCGAGATCACAATAATATCAAATTTGATAGTTTATTAGCTATTTGTTAAACCATTTTTTATAGATGGCGTCAAGTTCACCATTTGATTTTAATTTATCAAGTGCTTGATTAAACTGTTCTCTTAACTGATCATTGCCTTTACGTAAGGCAATACCTAAGCCTTCTCCAAAAAAATCATGATCGGTAATTTTGTCACCTAAAGCAACAATATCCGTTTCTTTGCTTAACCAATCACCCGCGACGAAAGAACTGGCTACAATCGCATCGATTCGTTTAGCTTTTAAATCTAAAAACGCATACTGATAACTATCATAACTAACAGGTTTAACGTCAGGATATTTTTCATTTAAATATTTCAAATAGGTTGTCCCTTTTTGAATACCAATTCGTTTACCTTTTAGTTGTTCCAAATCTGTTAAAGTGTCTTTCAATGTAATAAATTGAATTGAGCTATCATCGTAATAAATCTTTGTAAAATCAACTTGTTTTTGACGTTCAGGCGTGATGTCTATCCCAGCAATTGCTGCATCAATTCGACGCGTTTTTAAACTAGGAATTAATCCATCAAAAGATTGATTAACAATTTTACAAGAAGCGTTAATCTCTTCACAAATTTTGTTGATCACATCAATATCAAATCCGACAATTTCGTTTTTGTCATTGGTGAATTCGAATGGTGCATAAGTGGCTTCTGTACCGATAGTTAAATTTTCAGATGCTTGAGACGTCAATGCAACGCTGGCAAGCAAAATGGCAAATAAAGTTTTTTTCATATCTCCACCCAATTTTATAATCATTAATGTGATAAATAAGCTTTAAATTCTTCGGTTTTAGGATGAGCAAAACATTCTAATTGTCCTCGCTCAATAATTTTACCGTGTTCCATATAAATCACTTGTGAAGCGACTTTACGAGCAAAATCGACTTCATGAGTTACAATAATCTGCGTTATTCCTGTTTGCGAAAGTTCGTTAATAATTTCAGCTACTTGCGATGTAATAGCCGGATCTAATGCTGCTGTAGGTTCATCAAACAACAAAATTTGTGGCTCCATCATCAATGCTCTGGCAATTGCTACTCGTTGCTGTTGACCACCCGAAAGGTGCAGAGGATAGCGATTTGCCATTTCGTCAATTTGCAAACGTTGTAATATCAACATTGCTTTATCAGTCGCTTCTTTTTTAGATAAATTTAGTACTTGGCAAGGTGCTTCAATCAAGTTTTCAAGCACCGTTAAATGGGGCCATAAATTATAGTTTTGGAAAACCATACCCACATTTTTACGTAATTGTCTGATAGTGGTATCACTGATTTTTTTGGAAAAATCAAAATGGGAATTAGCTATTGTCATTTCACCTGATGTTGGTATTTCAAGTAAATTAAATACTTTTAGTAAAGAGCTTTTTCCTGCTCCACTTTGACCTAATAATACAATGGTTTCACCTAGAGGATAACTAAGTGAAACATCTTTCAATGCATGATGAGTACCATAAAAACAGTTAATATGGCTTAATTCAATATTCATTATAAATGTTGGCTAAATTAAAAAAATTGACTAAATATTACTTTTTTTTGCATAAAAATGCAATCTAAAATATGAGACAAATAGAATTCTAAATGAATCTAGTATTTATCTTTATGATAAAATTTGAAAATTTAATGATATTCAAATTTAAAAATTAATTATTTTTCAGATATGATAGGGATTACAGGACCCAAATATTTAGGTTCTTTATTCAAAATATAGAGATCGATGAAAGCACTAACACGAGCTAATGTTTCACGAATTCTGACTAATTTCATACTATCTGGTGCAGGAACAGCAAAACATTGTGCTTGAATGTTCTGGGCTAATGCAATAAATATTGCTCGTTCACAATGAAATTCTTGCGTAATAATTGTAAAACTTTTAGCGTCAAAAACTTTGTTGGCTCTGACAACTGAATCCAATGTTCTAAATCCGGCATAATCTAATACGATTGCATCGCTAGGGATTCCCGCTTTAATTAAATCTTTTTTCATCGTGACGGGTTCATTGTAGCTTTGAAAAGAATCTTCTCCATCACCACTCAGTAATAGATAATCAACTTTATGCTGATTATAAAGGGAGATGGCGCCATTAATTCGATTTTGATAAAAAACATTTTTACCACCTCCTCGAACATATTTGGAGGTACCAAGTACTACACCTACGTTTTGATAGGGCAGTTTATTTACATCGTGGTATATATAAGGTGCGGTTTCATAGCTTATCCAATAATCCAAGCCAGCAATTACACATATGAGTAAGAAGCAAAGACTAAATAAACTTTTAATTATTTTTTTTAATTTCATGTTAGAACCAGTTAAAAATAAAGACTAAAATTGGAAATAAAAATGGAGCGATTAAAGACGTCATTATACCACATAATACTAATGATAAAGAACTATATGCGCCTTCATTATAATCAACTTCTATACATCGAGCAGTACCAACTGCGTGTGAGACTGCACCTATTGATAATCCTCTAGCAGAAGCGGATTTTATTTTTGCTATATTTAATATTTGATGACCAAAAATTCCCCCTAATGTGCCAACCAATATAACACAAAGGGCTGCGATTGACGGAACACCGCCTTCGTTGTTGGCAATCGTCACAGCAATAGCCGTAGTGACTGACTTTGGTAAAACCGACGCAGCTATTTCGGTATTTCCTCCTAACCAAAATACAATACTGACGCCAGTTATCATTGAAGCAATTGACGCGCTAAAGGTGATAATGATAATTGACTTCCAACGGGCTTTAATTTGTGGAATGAGTTCGTAGAGCGGAAAGGCTAAAGCGACAACAGAATAAGGTAATAATTTATTTATAATATCGACATTACTAACATATTCTGAATAACTGGTTTGACTTATTATCATAATTGGAATAAGCACTATCACCGAAATCACTAACGGATTAAATAATGGTGTTTTAATTTTAAAAGCAATTTTTCGAATAATCAGAAATACACAAACAGTTAAAGGTAACATCCAGATCATAGTGGTTTTTCCTCATTATTATCTGATAAATCGAAATTTTTGGCTGTTTTTTTATGAAGTTTTTCTGTCAACCAAGCTGTTAATAGTAATACCAACAGTGAACTACCAATACTTCCAAAAATGATGGGTAACCAATTATTTAATAGCAATGTGTAATTATCCATTATCCCCATTGCAGCAGGAATAAATAGTAATGTCATATAACGCATAAATAAATTGCAGCTATTTTTTATCCAACGAGTAGGGATAATTTGAAAAGCTAATAAAAAGAATAGGGTTAAAAGACCGATAATACTACCAGGAATCATGATGGGTAAGAGCTGAGAGATGAAATTACCCACCCAAAGACTTAACGTTAAAATTAATAATCCGCGACCATAACTAAACAACGAATAGTATAAAGAATATAATCGATGTTTGATTGTGGCGTGTTTAGCTAATAAATGTTTCATAGTCTAAAATTTAATAACTTGTTTGATTGTTAATAACAGACTGCTTTATTTGGCGTCTATAATACGCCCCTCAATTTTAATTATCCAACTAAATAATGGCAGTAATGATAAAGCTGTTTTATCAAAGCTAATTTTTCGGGTTGTTGAACATAAGTTTCAGCAAGTAATTCTAAAGTTAAAATGTAATCTTGAATCTTAGGCGTATTTAGTTTATCACGACAATAATCTTGCCAAATCATCTGTTCGTGATGAGTTAGGGTTTGAGGAAAGTTTCGAGCTTTGTATCGAAAAAAAAGTGTACTTAAGCGAGGGTCTTCAAATTTAAGAGATAAACTATCTAATAACTGTACTGGTGTTGTTTGTACTGTTTCACAATAAAGTCTATCCTGATTACTCAAAAATCCATTATATATTTGTGCATCTACATCCGTATTAGCCGGATAATCATGACTTAAGCTAAATAATTCTCGCATTTTATCTTGCAACAAAATTTGATTTTGTAATAGCTTTTGTTGTTTGTTTAAGCATTCTTCAATATTAATTGAAAATCGTTTAGCATTTTCAGGCAGTAAAGTTTTTATCGGTGCAAGGATAGGGCATTTGTTAATATGGACGAGTTTTAATGGAATGCGAGACTCATCAAGTTCAAGATCTTCCGTTTTTGTATAAAGTTTTTCGCGTATTATATTCACTGGTAAATCAATAATTGAATCAATATCGCCAGTGAGATCACAAACAATGACGGCATTATTTTGTTGTGGATGCCAAGCGATAGGGCATACTAATGACATATTTCCTCGATAACTACCCAGCATACCCGAAACATGTACCAAAGGGGTCATATTGATTATATCAATAAGTTCAGCAACTTTATTTTTATTGCGCAATGTAAAAAAATAGTTAAATAATTTAGGTTGTTTTTCTTTAATTAATTTTGCAATGGCGATAGTGGCATACACATCTGACATTGCGTCATGAGCATGTTCATGCGTAATATTATTTGCTTTGGTTAAATGTTCTAACCGAAAACTGGGATAACCCGAATCGTTAGTAGGCCAATGAATACCTTCAGGTCGCAAGGCATAACACGCTCTTACTACATCAAGAAGATCCCATCTTGAATTACCATTTTGCCAACAGTAGGCGTATGGGTCGTAAAAATTACGGTAAAGGATATTGCGGGTCACTTCATCATCGAAACGAATGTTATTATAACCTAAAATGCAAGTATTGGGTTCACTAAATGCTTGATGAATTAATTTGGTAAATTGAGCTTCATTCACTCCTTTTTGATTTGCTTGTTGTGGAGTAATACCCGTAATGAGAACCGCTTCAGGATTAGGTAGATAGTCTGGTGCTAGCTTACAATATATAACTAAAGGCTCTTCAATAATATTAAGCTCAACATCAGTTCGAACACCCGCAAATTGAGCGGGTCTATCAAGAGCTGGATTAATACCAAATGTTTCATAATCGTGAAAGTAAAAAGTAGGTTGTTGTGCGTTATTTTTCATTTTATCGTTTTACTCTTGATGATTTTTGATTTGTCACTTACCTAAATTATACAATATTTTACTTAATTTAAATTATTTAAACCTATTTATTTTGCCATTATAAGTAAGTAATTCTTGTTAAAACAAATGACTTTATTTGTTTAATATCTTCGGATAAAAATTAGAAAGATTATAAGTTTAAAAAATGGTTATATTATTTATAATATTAGGTTAGTTAATTGTGAGTTTTTTAATAAGAAAGAAGTGAATAGTTAAGCGTATTTATTCACTTCATGAGTAAATAATATCAACTATTAATTTAAATTATTCTCTTCTAGAAAAAGAATCAATTGGGCTTTCCACAAGTCCGCTATCATTGTTGTGCCATGTCCGGTAGTTTTTTCAGAAGCTGGAATCAAGTAGTACTTTGCATTGGGAATCTTCTGTATGGCTTTTTCCATTAAATCGGTCGAAGCTGGATTTCTTTCATCATCCTCAGAGTTGATAGCTAAAATTCGTGCTTTGATTTTATTTAAATCTTTGGTTGGATCATAATTTCTTGCCGCATCCCATTGATATAAAAAATCGTTAGTATCCATCGTAACACGTTCGTTTAATTTATCTTTTAATATTTTTTCTGTTTCTTCCGTATTATATGCTTGTTTTTGCCATGCAATGTCACCGCCATTAGTTGCGATATTGTAATAATTATAGACTAATTGAAACTGTTCGGGTTGTTTAGTATAAAAACCATTGTTCCAGTCCGGATCATCTTTGATAGCATTGATAACCATTTTACGCATAATCCAGTTACGGCTGGACATTGGCGCAGGGGTAGCAGCCATAGGAATAGCGGCTGTCATATAATCAGGATACATTGTTACCCATTTCCATGTATTCATACCTCCCATCGAGTTACCGATGATTAATTCTACATGCTCAATATTTAACTTATTTTTTAATAATTGATATTGAGCATTAACCATATCGGTATAATCATAATGAGGAAAATCGCCTTTTAAACCGTCAGAAGGTTTAGACGATTTACCCGTGCCTATTGCGTCGGGGAGGATAATAAAATATTTTTCGGCATCTAATGGCATTCCTTTATCAAACAATGCATGACCAAAGCTATTATTTAACATTGCGCTACCACTTCCAGTTGTACCATGCAATATTAAAACGGGTTTGTTGTCAGGATTGCCAAGAGTAGTGTAATGTATTTTTATACTTTCAGTTTTTCCGTTATTAAATTTGAAATGTTCAATCACATAATCCGACTCTTTTTTGTTATGAAAACCTAAACAATGCCCAAAAAAAGGTATTGTCAAAAAAACAAACATGAAGAATTTAGTCTTTCTTTTGAGCATAATTTTTCTCCATTTTCTATACGCACCATAAAGATAAGGAATATTCATTAAGCCACAATGAACCAGATAGGAAAATCAAGTTTTTGCCACATTGTGATTTTAATCACAATGTGATGATACTATTTTTTTAAGTAACAGATAAATAGGCTATTTAAACAATCTTTTCTAGAGAATTCATACCTGTTTTTTTAATAGTATAGGTAAGAAAAAGTAAGATAGGGGGATGATATAATCAATAAAAAAGGGGGAAATATAATCCCCCATAGCTGTTATCAGTTTAAAATGTATTTTTCGGCGCAGATTCTATAATGTTGGCCATTTTTTCAAGGGTCAGCCTTAAAAGTTTAGGCATTGAATCAAGTTCAATGGAATCCATTAGATTTTTTACATACAGTCCTAATTCTGTATCACCTTCGACGATTAGTCGCCGTTGGAAGAATAGGGTGTCTGGATCTTGGCGCCGAGTTGCTATCATAATCAGATCGTTTGCATTACCAATAAAACTTACATCAGCAATTTCCTCTCGACTCACTACGAGTTTGTTATCAATTAAGCTAACAAACCAAGTAAGTTGAAGATCGGTAACTTCAATCTTTAACCAACGATTTTCTAAAAAATCGAGATCACCATCTTCTAAAGAATGTTTAAATTGTAGTTGTAATAGTTGTTCAATTGCCTGTTTTTTCAAATTAAACGGAATACAACGTAAAGTTAGCCCCAAAACATGAGGGGCTTTGTCAACAAACTGTGAATGAATATGGCCTAAAAACTGATGTTTGTTTGCTATCATTTATGAATCTCCAGATATCATTTTTTCATAAATATCGAGGTCAGTATTTAAATGTTCAAATGTTTCTTCACTCACTTCATTACGAACTTTCATTTGTAGTAAAGCTGTGCGTTCTGCACCAATTGCCACAAGACGCATACGTCTTTCAAGATTTTCAGCTTCCATTGCTTTTTGTTCTAAATCTTTTAATCCTGTTCGACGTCTTAAAGAACCGATAACACGTGAACCAACTTCATGTATTATTTCTTGATCTAAGCCCGCTTCAGACGTTTCTTGAAGTAAATTGTTTTGCATTTTTTCAAGACTTACAATAGCTTCTTCCGCCATTTGCCCCTTAACTGTCAAAATTTCATTATCTTGTTGAGAGTTATCCAAGATAACACTACCTCGTAATAAAATAGGTAAGACGATGACCGCGGTAATTAATGAAATTAAAATAATGCCAGCTGCGATAAAAACAAGTTGATAACGACCACCAATTGTCATTGGAATAGATAAAACACCCGCTAGGGTAATAGCTCCGCGAACACCCGCAAAAGTGGAAATCCAAAGATCGCGTGTAGTATAAGAACGGAATGCAAGTGGACGTTTTGTTCCAAATGGTAAAGTAGGCATATGTTTCATAGCCCATAACCAAGCAAATCGTGTTCCCATTAATACGATAAATACAAACACGACAATAAAGCATAATTGCCATACTTCAATAGAGGAGTCTGTTTGATTTTCAGCAAAAGTATTATTTAAAATACTTGGTAATTGAATACCTAATAAAATAAAGACAAATCCATTGAATACGAATGTTAACATCGACCATGTACTATCTGATTGTAAACGAGCGGTCAAAGGGGCGTTGCGCATCATACCAGAATGGTTAACGGTCATACCAGCACTCACAGCGGCTAAAATCCCTGAACAGTGACATTCTTCAGCAAGGATATAGGCAGCAAAAGGAAGTAAGAATAGTAAAACAATTTGGATGGCGGGATCATTGTGGGTTAATTTATTAATTAAACGTAAAATACGTGCATATAACCAAGTAAATAAAACACCAACAGCTAAGCCACCAAGAGCGACAACAAAGAAAGAAAGACTAATTTGTAATAAATTAAATTCAAGCAAGCCCGTTGCAATTGCAATAGCAAATTTTAATGATACCAGACCAGATGCATCATTCATTAAAGCTTCGCCTTCAATAATCTCCATTTTTTCTTTTTCTATACGCCCTTTACCGACTATTCCACCTAGTGCAACGGCATCGGTAGGTGATAGTACTGCAGCTAACGCGAGTGCGGCAGCTAATTCAACTTTTGGTAACATC
The DNA here is from genome assembly GCF_046635745.1 of Gilliamella sp. CG35. Classification (NCBI taxonomy): domain Bacteria; kingdom Pseudomonadati; phylum Pseudomonadota; class Gammaproteobacteria; order Orbales; family Orbaceae; genus Gilliamella; species Gilliamella sp. CG35. Next base: position 190,833 of record NZ_JBIDFH010000003.1, on the reverse strand, counting down.
CAATTTAGAAGGTAACCTAATGCAATTATAGAAATAACGACAAGAACGAGTGCTAATCCAACAATTTCTCTGGCATTATGTACAAAGTCTTTGACTGATGTTTTTCGTCCATCTGCAAAAAGCAATGGAGGTATAAACAATACCAGAAATAGTTCAGGGTCAAATTTTACATAAATACCAAAAGCTGCTAAAACACAACCCAGTAGTATTTGCATAAGTGGTAACGGAATTTGGAATGGTAGTAATTTTATTACCACACCTGAAAGTGATACAATTAGCACTATAAGTAATATTGTTGAAAAAAGTTCCATGGTTTTCTATTAGTTATCCTATAATCATCTCATTAGTTAGCTATTGATTATATCGGAAATTTAGTTTAATTTCAGTTGAAAATTTAAAAAAATTATTCATTTTTTAATCAAGCACTCTTTTTAATCAAAATTATAGTTATATGATAAAAGGCATTTTAAATGGAAAATTGGCAAAGGGCATTTGTCTTACATACTCGTACTTATAGTGAAACAAGTCTATTAGTCGATTTATTTGTTGAAAATGCAGGGAAAATAACGGTGTTAGCCAAAGGGGCTAGACGTAAAAAATCTTCATTGAAGGGCATTTTACAACCTTTTACCCCCATTATTGTTCAATATTCTGGTATGGGTGAAATAAAAACTTTACGACAAGTTGAAGGTATAGCGCTAACGTTGCCGCTTTTTTCTGTATCGTTATATAGTGCTTTTTATTTGAATGAGTTATTGCATCGAGTTTTAGTCCCCGAAGTTGGCGTACCTACACTTTTTGAACACTATCTTAAAAGCTTGCAACAATTAGCGCAGCTAGTTCCGGCTGAAAATGTGTTACGTTCATTTGAATTAGCATTATTAGAAAGTTTAGGCTATCACATTGATTTTTTTCATTGTAGTGCAACGGGGGATGAAATTATCGAATCGATGTATTATCAATATCAGTCAGAAAAGGGCTTTATCAGTAGTTTACTTGAAAATAGTACCAGCTTTACGGGTAAAGAAGTATTGGCATTAGGTTATCGTCAATTTTGTGATGAGGATACATTAAAAGCGGCTAAACGGTTTACTCGAATGGCATTAAAGCCTTATGTTGGTTCAAAACCATTCAAAAGTAGAGAGCTGTTTCTGAAAATTTAAGAATTATTCACAATAAAAAATGATTACCCTTCTTTTGATAATTCACAAACTAATTTATCAAGTTGATTGGCAAATTTTTCTCTATCCTTGTTTGAAAATGCAGAAGGGCCTTTAGATTGTATACCACTAGCCCGCATTGTTTCCATAAAGTCTCGCATCACAAGTCGCTCTTTTATGGTTTCTAATGTGAAAGGTTCACCTCGTGGTGTTAGCACAAAAGCCTCTTTATGAAGCACATCAGAGGCTAATGGAATATCAGACGTGATTACTAAATCATTTTTTTCAACTAATTCAACTATTTTATTATCAGCTTCATCAAAGCCATTTACTACCTGTAATCTTTTTATAAACGGAGACGTGGGAATAGTTAACCATTGGTTTGCAACTAAAGTTATAATTATTGATTTACGATTCGCTACCCGATATAGGATTTCTTTAATAGGGTTAGGGCAGGCATCAGCATCAATCCATATTTTCATCATTTTTCATAATCAAATTTTTCATTTATAGGCAGAAAATTATAAACTTTAATCACTCTACAAAGTAACTTATTTTTAATTGAGTTAATCAATTTTATTGTTCTCATAATGAGTTGATAAAACAGTGACAAGATAAAACATATGTTTATTTGAAAAATAGCACATAAATGGTATTATACACGGTCAATTTTTTATGTACGCATGTGCGCTTTCGTGTGGCGCACCACTGTTATAAGGATTTTATATGCCAATTATTACTCTTCCTGACGGAAGTCAACGTCAATTTGATAAGCCTGTTAGTGTTTTAGAAGTTGCTCAAAGTATCGGAGCAGGCCTTGCCAAAGCGTGTATTGCTGGGCGAGTTAATGGTGAACGTAAAGACGCTTGTGATTTGATCGAGCATGATTCTACTCTAGCGATTATCACATCAAAAGATGAAGATGGACTTGAAATAATTCGTCACTCATGTGCTCACTTGTTAGGTCATGCAATAAAACAACTTTGGCCAAATACGCAAATGGCAATCGGCCCCACAATTGATAATGGCTTCTATTATGACGTCGATCTAGATCACTCTTTAACTCAGGAAGATCTTGATGCATTAGAAAAACGTATGCATGAATTGGCTAAAAAAGATTATGAAGTAAAAAAAGAAGTGGTGAGCTGGGAACGAGCAAGAGAAGTTTTTTGGGAACGACGTGAACCTTATAAAATTGCAATCTTAGATGAAAATATTCCTAAAGATTCAACGCCAGCACTTTATCATCATGAAGAGTATATCGATATGTGTCGTGGTCCTCATGTTCCTAATATGCGTTTTTGCCACCATTTTAAATTACAAAAAGTTGCTGGTGCTTATTGGCGTGGTAATAGTGATAATAAAATGCTACAACGCATTTATGGCACAGCTTGGGCAGATAAAAAACAATTAGATAGTTATCTGCAATTTTTAGAAGAAGCAGCTAAACGGGATCACCGTAAAATCGGTAAACAGCTTGATCTTTACCATATGCAAGAAGAAGCGCCAGGAATGGTGTTTTGGCATAATGACGGTTGGATTATATTCCGGGAGCTTGAAGTTTTTGTTCGAACTAAATTAAAAGAATACGATTATCAAGAAGTGAAAGGTCCATTTATGATGGATCGTGTTTTATGGGAAAAGACAGGGCATTGGGGTAACTATAAAGAATTAATGTTTGTTACCTCTTCTGAAAATCGAGAATACTGTATTAAACCAATGAATTGTCCGGGACATGTTCAAATTTTTAATCAAGGTTTAAAATCTTATCGTGATTTACCATTACGTATGGCTGAATTTGGTAGCTGTCATCGTAATGAACCTTCTGGATCTTTACATGGTTTAATGCGTGTTCGTGGTTTTACCCAAGATGATGCCCATATATTTTGTACAGAAAGTCAAATTCGTAGTGAAGTAAATAGCTGTATCAAAATGGTTTATGATACTTATAGTACTTTTGGCTTTACAGACATAACTGTAAAATTATCAACTCGTCCGGAAAAACGAATTGGTAAAGATGAAACATGGGATTTAGCAGAAAAAGACTTGGCTGAGTGTTTAACTGAAAATGGTATAGAGTTTGAATATTTACCGGGTGAAGGTGCTTTCTACGGACCAAAAATCGAATTTACTTTACACGATTGTTTAGGTCGTGCATGGCAATGCGGAACAGTTCAGCTTGACTTTATGTTACCAGAGCGTTTAGATGCAACTTACGTGGGTGAAGATAATGAGCGTCATGTTCCTGTCATGATTCACCGCGCAATTTTAGGATCAATGGAACGTTTTATGGGAATTTTGACAGAAAACTGTGCGGGATTCTTCCCTACTTGGTTAGCACCATTGCAAGTTGCAGTTATCAATATTACCGATAATCAAGCTGAATATGCTAAACAATTGACCGAGAAACTGCAAAAAGTTGGAATTAGAGCAAAAGCAGACTTGAGAAATGAGAAAATTGGGTTTAAAATCCGCGAGCATACTCTAAAACGTGTTCCTTATATGTTTGTCTGTGGTGACAAAGAGATGGAATCAGGTAAAATATCAGTTCGAACGCGTCAAGGTAAAGATCTTGGTAGCTTTGAAGTGAAACATGTTATAGAATTGTTGCTTAACGAAATTCATAGTCGTTCATTAGAACAAATGAATTAAAGATAAATTAATTTGGAGGAATGAGATATTAAAGTCAGTAAACGAATTCAGTCAACACGTGCGCATAAAATCAATGATGAAATTACTGCTCGCGAGGTGAGATTAACCGGCGTCGATAGTGAACAGCTCGGTATTGTTAGCTTGGATGAAGCTTTAAAACAAGCTGAAGAAGCTGCTTTAGATTTAGTTGAAATAAGCCCTAATGCAGAACCACCTGTTTGTCGAATTATGGATTATGGCAAGTTCCTCTATGAAAAAAGTAAAGCAACAAAAGAACAGAAGAAGAAGCAAAAGGTTGTTCAGGTTAAGGAAATTAAATTCCGACCTGGTACAGACGAAGGCGACTATCAGGTAAAACTCCGCAGCCTGATACGCTTTCTTGAAGATGGCGATAAAGCTAAAGTCACGCTACGTTTCCGTGGACGTGAAATGGCTCACCAGCAGTTAGGGACTGAAATGCTTGATCGCATTAAAGAAGACTTAGCTGATTTGGCAACGATTGAATCTTATCCAACTAAGATTGAAGGTCGTCAAATGATCATGGTGCTTGCGCCGAAGAAGAAATAATGGTTCATCAAGCTAATTCTTAATTTTATTGAGAATTACACCATTTTTTCATTGTCATTAACAATGCGAAGTAGGAATTAGTAAAATGCCTAAAATTAAAACAGTAAAAGGCGCAGCAAAGCGCTTTAAAAAAACAGCTTCTGGTGGCTTCAAGCATAAGCAAGCTAACAAGAGTCATATCCTAACTAAAAAATCAACCAAACGTAAACGTCATTTACGTGGTTTGACAACTGTGTCAAAAGGTGATTTAGGTTTAGTTGTAGCGTGTGTTCCATACGCTTAATTTATTGGTTAATTATTTAGAGGATATTATTTATGGCTCGTGTTAAACGTGGTGTTATTGCTCGTGCACGTCACAAGAAAATTTTAAAACAAGCAAAAGGGTATTACGGAGCTCGTTCACGTGTATATCGTGTTGCTTTCCAAGCTGTAATCAAAGCTGGACAATATGCTTATCGTGACCGTCGTCAACGTAAACGTCAATTCCGTCAATTATGGATTGTACGTATCAATGCCGCAGCTCGTCAATGTGGTCTTTCTTATAGCCGTTTCATCAATGGATTAAAGAAAGCATCAATTGAAATCGATCGTAAGATTCTTGCTGATATTGCTGTATTCGACAAAAATGCATTTGCTGCATTAGTCGAAAAAGCAAAAGCTGCACTATAATTGCTTTATAAGAGCCGAGTTATCTCGGCTTTTATCGTTATGGATAGCAATAGTTATTTTAACAAAGTGAATTAATGATGATATTAATTATTTTTCGTTTCTTTTTTAGCTTTAATGACGATATGCATTCGTGAGGCAAATGAAAAACGAAAGATAATTATAAAAGCCTCAGAAAGAGGCTTTTTTTATGTAATGAACAATAAGCAGGAGAATTTTATGTCTCAATTAGTTGAACTGGTAAGCAATGCCAAATCCGCTATTGAAAGTGCTGATGACATTAATATGATCGAACAGATCCGAGTGGAATATTTTGGTAAAAAAGGCTATTTTACGTTACAAATGGCTTCATTACGTGATGTTCCTGCGGAAGAGCGACCAGCTGTAGGTCAAAAAATTAATGATGCTAAACAAGAAGTTGTCGAATTATTAAATCAAAAACGAAGTTTCTTAGAGCGTCAAGCTCTTGATGCGAAGCTTGCCAATGAAACAATTGATATCACTTTACCAGGTAAAACACTTGAACTCGGTGGCCTACATCCTGTCACCAAAACGATTCATCGTTTAGTTGAGTTTTTTGGCGAACTCGGGTTTGTTGTTGAAACAGGTCCAGAAATTGAAGATGATTATCATAATTTTGATGCATTAAATATCCCTGCTCATCATCCTGCTAGAGCAGATCATGATACTTTTTGGTTTGATGCTAAACGTTTATTACGTACTCAAACTTCTACCGTACAGATTCGTACCATGGAAAATCAAAAACCACCAATTCGAATCATTGCACCGGGCAGAACTTATCGTAATGATTACGATCAAACTCATACACCAATGTTCCACCAAATGGAAGGGCTATTAGTTGATAAAAATATTAGTTTTACCCATTTGAAAGGGCTATTACATGATTTTCTTCACTGCTTTTTTGAAGATGATATGGAAATTCGTTTTAGACCCGCTTATTTTCCGTTTACCGAACCTTCTGCCGAAGTTGATATTAAAGCTAAAAATGGTAAATGGTTAGAAGTATTAGGGTGCGGAATGGTACATCCTAATGTCTTACGAAATGTAGGTATCGATCCAGACGTATATAGTGGTTTTGCCTTTGGTATGGGAATCGAAAGATTAACCATGTTACGTTACGGTGTCACTGATTTACGTTCTTTCTTTGAGAATGACTTACGTTTTTTAAAGCAATTTAATTAATTCTGGAGATCAAAACATGAAATTTAGTGAAAGTTGGCTACGTGAATGGATCAATCCAGAAATAAGTAGCGATACCTTAGCCGATCAATTAACCATGGCAGGCTTAGAAGTTGATGATGTTGAGGAAGTGGCAGGTAACTTTTCGGGAGTTGTAGTCGGGAAAGTTGTTGAATGTAAGCAACATCCAAATGCAGATAAGCTAAGAGTTACCAAAGTAGATATTGGAAAACCAGAATTACTCGATATTGTTTGTGGTGCTCCAAATTGTCGTCAAGGATTAACTGTTGCTTGTGCAACTGTTGGTGCAATTTTACCCGGTGATTTTAAAATTAAAGCCGCAAAATTGCGAGGTGAACCATCAGAAGGGATGCTCTGCTCTTATTCAGAACTTGGTATAACGGACGATCATAATGGCATAATTGAATTACCTGATGATGCTCCTTTAGGGCAAGATATTCGTGAATACCTGAATCTTAACGATGTTTCAATTGACATCAGTGTAACGCCAAATAGAGCTGATTGTTTTGGAATCATTGGTGTCGCTCGTGATATTTCAGCAGTGAACAATATTCCAATGAAATCACTCCAAGTTGAAAGCGTGCCTGCAACAATTTCAGATACATTATCAATTCAAATTGATGAGCCTAAAGCTGCGCCTCGTTATTTAGGGCGTGTTATCAAAAATATCAATGTAAACGCAATAACCCCACTTTGGATGAAAGAAAAATTACGTCGTGGTGGAATACGGTCTATTGATGCGGTTGTCGATATAACAAATTTTGTTTTGTTAGAGCTTGGTCATCCAATGCATGCATTTGATCTTGCCGAAATAGAAAAGGGCATTATTGTGAGATATGCTCGAAAAAGTGAAAAAGTTGTTTTACTTAATGGCAATGAAACTGAATTGAATGATCAAACTTTAGTTATTGCGGATCATGATAAAATACTTGCTTTAGCCGGTATTATGGGCGGAGAAAAATCTGGTGTGACTCAATCGACGAAAGATATTTTTCTTGAATCGGCCTTCTTTGCACCATTAGCTATTACCGGGAAAGCTCGTGAATATGGTCTGCATACTGAAGCGTCTCATCGGTATGAAAGAGGAGTTGATCCAGCTTTACAAAGCATTGCGATGGAAAGAGCAACACAACTTATCCTCGATATTTGTGGCGGTGAGGTCGGACCGATTGTTGACAAAACCAGTTCAACTGAATTGCCAAAATCAGCTAACATACAACTACGCCGTAATAAAATTGATAGCATAATTGGTTATACAATTGATACACAAAAAATCACTGATATTTTAGAAAGACTTGGATGTAAAGTTAATTATAAAAATGAAATTTGGTCAGTTGAAGCACCAAGTTGGCGTTTTGATATACAGATAGAAGAAGATCTCGTTGAGGAAGTGGCGCGTATTTATGGATATAACAATATTCCAAACGCCAACTTAAACATTGAGTCTGTCATGCAGCCAAAACCAGAAGGTCAAATTTCATTAGCTAGAATAAAAGATTTATTAGTTGATAAAGGTTATCAAGAAGCTGTAACTTACAGTTTTGTTGATCCAAAAGTACAACAAATTTTGCATCCCAATTTAAACCAAATTCACTTACCTAATCCTATTTCAAGTGAAATGTCAGTTATGCGTTTATCATTATGGACTGGATTATTAGGCGCAGTGTTATATAATCAAAACCGACAACAATCAAGAATTAGATTGTTTGAAACTGGCTTACGCTTTATTCCAGACGATAAAAGTGAATTTGGTGTTCGTCAGGAACAAATGTTATCGGGTGTAATTACGGGTAATTTATATGAAGAACATTGGACATTACCTAAAAAAGCTGTTGATTTTTATGATCTAAAAGGGGATATTGAGTCAATATTTTCGATTCTAGGATGTGCTCAAGACGTACGCTATGAAAAATCTAATTTGTCTGCTTTACATCCTGGACAAAGTGCCGCTATTTTTGTAAATGATGAAATTATTGGTTATTTAGGTGTTTTGCATCCAGAAATTGAAAAAAAATTATCTTTAAATGGTAAAACGCTTGTTTTTGAAATAAATTTAGCTAAAATTAATAACAAAAAGGTACCGTCGGCTCAGGACGTATCAAAATATCCGTCAAATAAACGAGATATTGCTATTGTCGTTTCAAATACAATTCCAGCAGCAGATATTATTTCTGAGTGTAAAAAGGCTGGTGGTGAGCAACTTATCAAAGTTAATCTGTTTGATGTTTATCAAGGCGATAACATTAAGGATGATGAAAAAAGCCTTGCTATCAGTTTGATTTTACAAGACAAATCACGTACACTTGAAGAAGAAGATATAACAAACATTGTAAGCAGGTGTGTTACTGCTTTACAAATTCGTTTCAAAGCCCTATTAAGAGAATAATAATTATGACATTAACTAAAGCTGATATTGCAGATCGTCTTGCCGATAAATTTAATATTGATCGTCAAGAAGCTAAAGTCCTTGTTGAACTTTTTTTTGAAGAGATACGAGTGGCTTTAGAAAAAGGGGAACCTGTTAAATTATCTGGGTTTGGTAATTTCACTATTCGTGATAAAAATTCACGACCGGGTCGAAATCCAAAAACGGGTGAAAGTGTAGATATCTCTGCTCGTCGGGTTGTTACCTTTAGACCAGGAATTAAATTTAGAGATCGCGTAGAAAAAAACCTAACGCTTTAAAAGTTAGGTAAGTATTCGTGTGATAATTAAACGACCTTTTTTTGATTGATTAAAGAAAGGTCGTTCAATTTTTTTTATTAAAAAAATGTTTGTATTAATTAATTGATTCAAGCATAATACGACCTCCTCAATGGAGGCTCTATGGGTCCTCTTGCAACATTTCTTTGCTCATCAGGTCAGGTCCGGAAGGAAGCAGCCAAAGTAAAAAATATGTGTGTGGGATGTGGCTGATAGGGTCTCCTCCAAACTATCTGCAATGCTTTAATCTTTTCAAAAACAAAACTAACTAACTGATCATTCTATATAACAACATATAGCCTTTCTATCTAATAGAAAGAAGTATTTTTGTTGAATTAATATAATAGGCAATTTTCTAGGCTTTTTTATTAAAAGCTAAAAACAATATGGAGTAGATTTATGATGCGAGTAGGGCTATTTATACTGACTAATTTAGCAGTAATGTTTGTCTTTGGTATTATCCTAAGTATATTGGGGGTAGATGCTCACAGTACTTTAGGATTATTGATTTTTGCAGGTATATTTGGCTTTGGTGGTTCATATATATCTCTTTTATTCTCTAAAACAATAGTATTAAAATCGGTTAAAGGAAAACTGATTAAACGTGCGGCCAATGCTCAAGAACAATGGTTATTAAGTATTGTTCATCATCAGGCAGAACAGCTTGGTTTAAAAATGCCAGATGTGGCAATTTATGAAGCTAATGATATGAATGCATTTGCTACAGGAGCAAGTAAAAATAGTTCATTGGTTGCCGTTAGCTCAGGTTTATTAAGTACGATGTCACAGGATGAAGCAGAAGCTGTCATTGCACATGAAATGAGTCACATCGCTAATGGAGATATGGTTACAATGACTTTATTACAGGGTGTAATTAATACATTTGTTATTTTTATATCCAGACTATTAGCTTCATTGGCAACTCAAGCCATGGATGAACGTAATCGAGGATCATCCCAAATGATTTATTATCTAATTGTTATGGTCTTTGAAATCATTTTTGGTATTTTGGCAAGTATTATTACTATGTGGTTTTCACGTTACCGTGAATTTCATGCTGATGCTGGTTCGGCAAAATTGGTAGGTGCAAATAAAATGATTGCAGCGTTAGAAAAGTTAAAAACAAGTTACGAACCTAAAGAAGATTCATCGATAATGGCATTTTGTATAAATGGTGCGAAAAAAACCAAAATTTCAGAACTATTTATGTCTCATCCGCCATTAGACAAACGTATAGCGGCTTTAAAAGCACGACATTATCTTAAATAGAAATCACAAATTAACATTTTATTAAATAAAAGTATTACCCTGTTATTATTGACAAGTCTTAGTGAATTCACTATAACGCTTGTCAATAAATTAAAACACTAAAATTTGAAGTATTTTTGAGAATAAACGATGTCACAGATGGATCAATATCAGAATAAAAACCAATTAGAATTACTAAGTCCTGCAAAAAATATTGAAATTGCGATGCAGGCAATTTTACATGGTGCAGATGCTGTATATATAGGCGGGCCTAGTTTTGGCGCTCGTCATAATGCAGGAAATTCGGTTAGTGATATTGCAAAATTAGTTGAATTTGCACATCGTTATTACGCTAAAGTATTTGTGACGTTAAATACGATTCTTCATGATAATGAATTAGAATCTGCAAGACAATTAATTTGGCAATTCTATCATGCAGGCGTCGATGCGTTAATCGTGCAAGATATGGGTATTTTAAATTTAGATATTCCACCAATCGACTTACATGCCAGTACGCAAATGGATATTCGAACGCCAGAAAAGGCAAAGTTTTTATCCGATGTTGGTTTTTCGCAAATTGTATTAGCACGTGAATTAAACTTAAATGAAATTACGACTATTTTTAAGCAAATAGATGCAAAAATAGAGTTTTTTATTCATGGTGCGTTATGTGTCGCTTTTTCCGGGCAATGCTATATTTCACATGCGCAAACTGGGCGTAGTGCTAATCGTGGAGATTGCTCACAGGCTTGCCGATTGCCTTTTACTTTAAAAGATGATCAAGGACGTGTTGTTGCTTACGAAAAGCATTTGTTATCGATGAAAGACAATTATCAATCAGATAATTTAGAATCGCTAATCCAAGCTGGTGTAAGATCGTTTAAGATAGAAGGGCGTTATAAAGATTTAACTTATGTAAAAAATATTACTGCACATTATCGACAAAAATTGGATAACATCCTTTCAAATTCATCGAATTTAACGGCTGCTTCTAGTGGCAAAACAGAATACTTTTTTACACCAGATCCCAAACGAACATTTAACCGTGGTAATACAGATTATTTTGTTACTGGTCGAAAACCTGACATTGGTGCTTTTGAGTCGCCAAAATTTATTGGATTACAAATTGGTGAAATAACTAATGTAACCGCTCAGTATATTGATATTAAATCTGAAAAAATGTTAACTAATGGTGATGGTCTAAATGTCCTCATTAAACGAGAAGTGTTTGGATTTCGAGCAGATAAAGTCGATAAATTAGGTGCTAATCAATATCGGGTTTATCCAAATGAAATTCCTAAATCGCTTAATACCATCAAATTGCCTTTTATTGTTAATCGTAATTTAGATCATTTATGGCAACAAAACTTACTCAAAGATTCAAGCGATCGTCGTATTGGTGTTTCGTTTGTGTTGTCTAATATCGATAATGGAATTCAGTTGATAGCCAAAAGTGAGGAGGGTATTTGTGTCGAATTAGATCTGATTGGTCAATTTGATTTGGCGAATCAAACTGATAAAGCGTTAAAAAATATTCAAGATAATCTATCTAAACTTGGGCAAACTATTTATTATTTGTCTGAGCTTATTATCGATTTATCGATAATTTATTTTATTCCCAGCAGTCAACTTAATCAATTAAGACGAGACATTATTGAAAAATTAACTTCAGCAAGGTTAGCAAGCTACCAAACCAATAAGCGTAAGCCTGAAACTAACCCAAAACCAATTTATCCCGATAATCAATTAACTTATTTAGCTAATGTCTATAATCATAAAGCCCGTGAGTTTTATAAACAACATGGTGTTCAATTAATAGAAAGCGCATATGAAGCTCATGAAATTAAAGATGATGTTCCTTTGATGATAACAAAACACTGTTTGCGATTTGCGTTCAATTTATGTCCGAAACAAGCTAAAGGTATTCAAGGTGTCAAAACAAAAGTCACACCAATGAAATTAATACAAAATAATAATGAAGAGCTCATTTTGAAATTTAACTGTAAAGCATGTGAAATGCAAGTTTGGGGTAAAATTAAAAATCATGTTTTAAAAATGCCATTGTCAGGAAGCGAAATTATTTTCATATCTAAATAAAATGCTTTGGTTTTGGTTCATTCAAATTTCAATACATTTATTTCAAATAATTTTTGGTTACAAATAAACATTCAACTTTAGAAATTTTGGCAAAAAATATTAAATGCTAAAGTATGAATGTTGATGTTAATTAGGAATAGGTTATAACTCAGTAAGGCAATAAATAGTATTATCATCAGATAAAATAACAGAATTTATGGATTCCTAAACAATGTATATTATTTAACATAATATACATTATCCGCACCACGATAAACGTACGTGAATTTTCATCATTCAGCTAACCAATTTACGACGCTAATTTAAATATCTGTGGCATTTTGTACCAATCAGGAATTGGACAATCAGATACCGTCACCTGTCGAATTTCTCGAACTGAAATCGGGCTAAATTTTGCCAGATTGCAACGCTGTGCTATATCAATGCCGATTTTTCTCAAACGTGCTCTGTGTATTTGAACCTGTGATTTGTTAAAATCAAATGTTTGTCCATGCGCCCATTGAATCGCATACATTGCAGTAGTATTTGCTGAACGTGTGGTTTCTACTACGCCACACCTTATTAATTGTTCGCTAATAGTTTCAAAATCCATCGCATTAACCGCCAGTTTTTTATCTAAATTTAAAAATTCATCATGTAATTCATTTAATCGTTCATAGTTTGATAATCCCCAATAATGTGAAAACATATCTGTATAAATTTTGTTATGCGTTCTAGATAATAAATGTTACATTATTATTTAGGATTAGGATTTTGATTAAATCGTTTTAAGGTTTGGTAATTTTGACAGTGATTTTACGATAACCGTTTCAATTATTTTTAAGAAAAAGAATTCCGGGTAATTGCATTTATAGTTAGATATAGATAATGAGTTAAACAAAAATATGACAATTAATAATGATATGGTTTTAGCTGTTCCAATAGCTGTTTTATTGGTTATTTTGATATTATGTATGAGTTATGTTGATAGAACTTATCTAAATAACACGATTGAAAAACTTTTTAAAAAAAGAAAATTTAGAATTATTTTGGCTGTTATCATGATATTTATTGTACTTGTCTTTTTTGACGGTAAACATAAAGGCTTATTTTTTATGATTTAACGGATTGTATTTAGCCAGTTGGGTATTCTATAATAAATTAATAATTATTATTAATAAGTGAACTTTAAAAAATTAACTTAAATTCGTAATTATAAATCATTGAACTAGATTTAATTTTCTACTTATAAATCTTATATAACACCCTATTCTTCATGAACATTAAGTAGCCATATGAATGAAAAAAATATATTGGATTTTATTGTTTTTAATCAATTGGATAAGATTTGGATAATGTATATTATGTTAAATACAATCATTATTACGAACTTAAAATGATTTTCAGTTATATCTCCGTTTTGCTAAACCCTACTTTCAATTCAAAATTGATTAAAAGTTCTTTAACTATCAGCTCAAACCGCAATTTAACCTTTTAGAGTGATAGTCAATATCATAATATAAAATCGATTATCTTTAGTATATAATTGCTAACACCTATTAATACTTTTCATTATTATGCTTATTTTAATGCTTGCCTTCTGTTAATTTAAACTAAATGAACGTTTTGTTGATTAATAATTTAAACTATATGAATTGGCCAATTGTTGTTTTATCATAAAAATATGTTACTCTTGGCTAGAACTGAACTTGGATTAATGATTAATTTATTATGCAAACTACCAATAAGAATATACGATCAAAAAGTTATTCAGTTCCTTGCGAATTATGCAGTATAGGCTCTTTATGTCTACCAATGTTATTAAATAATACTTTAAATAATGTTTTGGAACGTAAAAAGACTTATGCTAAAGATGAACTCATAGTATCCAAGAGCACTGATTTTACTCGGTTTTTTATTATTCATTCTGGTGCTGTAAAAACCTATGTTACAACATCAGACAATAAAGAACAGATTAATGGCTTTTATCTACCTGGTGATATTGTTGGACTGGATTCTATATCAACTAAAATATATAATAACAACATTAAAGCGCTTACTAATACTTTAGCTTGTGAATTGCGTTATGAAGAACTAATGTCTTTAGTTGAATCAAATGCTTGTGTCAGAAGCATGATATTTAGGTTATTAAGTAATGACATTTATAACTATCAAAAATTAATTTTATGTTATTCTCAGAAAAAGGCTGATGAACGCCTAGCCTATTTTATATATTCTCTTTATAGAAGATATGAAAATCGTGGTCACACATCACTAAACATAAAGTTATCTATGAGCCGTAGTGATATAGCAAATTATTTAGGTTTAACGATTGAAACCGTAAGCCGAATTTTGTCGAAACTACAAGAACAAGATATTTTACACGTTAAAGGCAGATATATTTTTATTAAAAATTTAAATGCGCTAATAAGTTTAGGTAACTGATTTTTTTATGTTAAAATAACAAATATTTAATATACGATTTAAAAATTGTAAGGTTTATAGAATATGACGAGTTTAAAGAAAACACTTATTGCTGCTATGGTTACATTTGTTCCTATGTATTCTTATGCGGCTCAGCAGTTAACTGAAGAACAAGCAAGCAACTTGCAGTCTTTCAAACAAATTTCTGTTCGAGGTGCATTTTATACTGATAGCGATTATGTGTTGGCTATGTCTAAAGCAGCAGACAAAGAAGGTGCTGCGTCTTTCTATATTACAACGACAAATATCAGCCCTTCTAATGATACTTTGCGTATTGTTTATGCTAAATTGTACAAAGCTAATGCACCTAAAGCCGAAGAGAAAACTGACAACTTTCGCCAATTTGGTGGAGTCTACGAATACCCTAAATCTAAAGCTATTCGCCTAGAACCTTATGATATTGTTCGTATTCGTGGTTATTTCCCAAGTGAATATGATATTAATCAATCAATTGCAAAAGAAGCTTTAAACAAAGGTGCTTATGCTTACTATATTGATAATCGTTCAGAATTAGGAAGTAATTTGCAGGTTGTTGCCTATTTATTTAAGAAAGATGCACCAGAACGTAAACTTCAACCTGAAAATGCAATCCCTTATGATTCCGAAGCAGGACAATTAGCTTTAGCTCAAGGTGGCGAAGCCGCAATGCAGGTTGAAAGGCCGGGGTATTATTCACCATCTGCATTTAATGAAAAGTTTTATGCTGATAAATTTAATAACAAAGTCAAAGTGATCGATACTGCTTCTTCTACTAATTCGACTACAACGACTATTACAACAGCACAAACTAATACTCCTACTTCAGAAAAACCTGAAGTCATGAGCGAACCACAGCGCGTAAATCGTTACACTGTCACTCTTTCGGATGGTCGTAAAATTCAAGAATTAAATGATGGAACAGCAGCTAAAATGGTTCCTTTCAATACAATAAAATTCCGTGGCTATTATGTCACAGATCAGGAAATTTCATATCAAGCAGGTAAAAGAGCGATAGAAGCTGGTGCCAAGTATTATCATATTGCTAGAATTGCACAAGATACAAATGGCCCTAATATTACCGTGTTTGTTGACTTATATCGTTAATCTTTAATTTGGGCGCATTAGCGCCCTTCTCTATTAGGCTAATTATTATAATTCTGATTTTATCAACTCAATCTGTTGTTTAATTCTTTTAGCTGATATTGGATAAGGAGTGCCCATCTGCTGTGCAAATAAGTTAACTCTTAACTCTTCTATCATCCAGCGTATTTCAAGAACACGATTATCTAATTTCTGATTTTTTGAAAGGCTACTTAAAAAGTGATGATAATAATTCTGAATTTCTTCAATAATATTCATTGATTGTCTATCTTTTGCCGTATTAAGCATTAATTTTTCAATTCGCTTTTCAATTGCGGATAAATATCGATAGATATCATTTAATCTGTTGTAACCTGATTGTGCAACAAACCCCTTATAAACTAAATGATTAAGCTGATTTTTAATATCAGATAAGGCAAAAGCTAAAGATAAATCGACACGCCCTTTCAACCTTTTATTAATATTAAAATGAAGTGTTAAGATGGCTTCTACTTGTTTGGCTATATCAACCACAACTTGGTTAATATTCGCTTTTGTATATTCAAGTAATTGTTGATACTGCTCAGCAGTTTGAATAAGTTTATTATTCTTTCCAATCAAATAGTCAATGCCACAGGCTATACAATCATCAATAAGATCGAGTACAGTACCAAATGAGTTAAAATAGAGACCTAATTTAGATTTATTCGGTAACTTTTCATGTAAATATTTGATTGGTGAAGGAATATTTATCATGAGAAGACGTCTTAAACCAAGTTTAGTTAATCGCTGTTGCTCGATTTGATTATCGACTAACTTAATACTGACTGATTTATGATCATCTACAATGGCTGGATATGCTTTGACTGTGTAATTTTTTTGTTTTTCTTCATAAATAGCCGGTAGGGTACCAAATGTCCAATCGGTTAGGTTATTTAACTCAATTGGATTTGCTGATTTTTTAGTAGTCAATGAGGATAATGCTGATTGTATTTTAGCTTTTAATTGCTCTTTTAAAAGATTAAGATCTTTGCCATAAGCAATTTCATTACCTTGATTATCTATAATGCTAAAGGTAATTCTTAAATAATTTGGAACTTGATCCCACTGCCAATCCTCATGAGTAATTTGAACCCCCGTCATTTTTCGAAATTCATGCTCTAATGTTTCAAGTAACGGATGTTTGATCGATGTTAATCTACTTAAGAATGCTTCAGCATAATTAGGTACAGGAACCAAACTGCGCCGTAAAGACTTAGGTAATGATTTAATAAGGGATACTATCAATTCTTTTCTAAAACCGGGTACTTGCCAGTCAAATCCATCATTTGTGATTTGATTCAATATATCAATAGGAATTCTAACAGTGACACCGTCACGGTTATTACCTAAATCAAACTCATAATTAAGAGGCAGTTTGAATTGATCTTGATACCAATAATCAGGGAACTGAGTTAAATCAATCAATTGTGCTGATTGGTTAATTAACATCTGTTTTTCAAAATTGAGAAAATCAGGTGAAGTTTTTTGCTTTTGCTTCCACCAATTGTCAAAATGTTTAACTGAAACAATTGAATTATCAATACGCTGATCATAGAAATCAAATAACTGATCATCATCGATTAAAATGTCTTGACGACGGGATTTGTGTTCAAGATCTTCGACTTCATTAATCAACTTTTGGTTTAGTTTATAAAATTTATGATTAGTAATCCAATCCCCTTCTACCAATGCATGTCTTATAAAAAAGTGACGGGATAACACAGGATCTATCTGGCTGTAATTTACAATTCGATTTTGGACTATAGGCAATCCAAATAATGTCACTTTTTCATTTGCAATTGTAGTGCCCTGTTTTTTTGACCACCTAGGTTCACTATAGCTGTATTTCACTAAATGTTTAGCTATGGGTTCAATCCATTCTGCATCAATTTTAGCTACTGTTCTCCCCCATAGTCGGCTGGTTTCAACAAGCTCACTGGCAACGCACCATTTAGGTTGAGTTTTAAATAACACTGAATTTGGAAAAATGGCAAACTTGATATTTCGAGCACCAAGATATTCGTTTCTTTCAATCTCTTTTAAACCAATATGTGAAAGTAGACCACTTAATAAAGCCAAATGTAATGATCGATAATCTGCGGGTTGACTATTGATTGGAAAAGATAATTGTTTAATGGTCTGACGAATTTGAGTATAGACGTCTTGCCATTCACGAATGCGGAGATAATTCAAATACTCTTTCGGGCATAACTTTCTAAACTGATTACCGGATAACAGGGTTTGTTGCTCTTGAATATAATTCCATAAATTAATAAAAGAAATAAAATCTGAATCTTTATCTGCAAAACGTTTGTGCTTCTCATCAGAAGCCTGTTGTTTATCAAAAGGGCGTTCTCTTGGGTCTTGAATTGACAACGCTGCGATTACTATCATAACTTCTTTGGTGCAACCTAATCGTCTTGCTTCAACTAACATTCTGGCTAATCTAGGATCAATCGGTAATTGTGCCAAAATTTTGCCTATTTGAGTTAAATGATATTGATGATGCTTAGTGAATATCGCACCAAGTTCTTCTAATAAACGAATTCCATCACGAATATATTTTGAATCGGGAGCCTCGACAAAAGGAAAAGCAGCTATATCACCCAAACCTAACGATGTCATTTGTAATATGACAGAAGCAAGATTTGTACGTAAGATTTCAGGGTCGGTAAATTCAGGGCGAGATAAAAAATCTTGTTCATCATAAAGACGAATACAAATACCATCTGAAGTACGTCCACATCGACCTTTTCGTTGATTAGCTGAAGCCTGCGATATAGGTTCAATCGGTAAACGTTGAACTTTAGTTCGATAACTGTAGCGACTTATTCTGGCCAATCCAGGA
Source organism: Gilliamella sp. CG35 (assembly GCF_046635745.1). Classification (NCBI taxonomy): domain Bacteria; kingdom Pseudomonadati; phylum Pseudomonadota; class Gammaproteobacteria; order Orbales; family Orbaceae; genus Gilliamella; species Gilliamella sp. CG35. Next base: position 172,107 of record NZ_JBIDFH010000003.1, on the reverse strand, counting down.
TCGATGACATATTTAATTCCGGGTACGGTTAATGAAGTTTCCGCTACATTGGTAGCAAGCACAATGCGTCGTTTAGAATGTGGTTGAAAAATACGGTTTTGCTCGGAAGCAGATAACCTAGCGTATAACGGTAATATATCGGTATGACGTAATTCAAGCTTGTTTAGTGTATCGGCTAAATCACGTATTTCTCGCTCACCAGTTAAAAATATTAAAATATCACCTGAATTCTCTTTTGATAACTCATCAATTGCATCAATGATAGGTTGAAAATCACTATTTTTGTTAATCTCTTTATCATCTTCGTTATCATATATTGGCGGACGATATCGTACCTCGACAGGATAGGTTCTTCCAGATACTTCTATAATAGGCGCATGATTAAAATGGTTAGAAAATCGCTCAACATCAATGGTTGCAGACGTTATGATCACTTTCAAATCAGGGCGTTTAGGTAACAATTGTTTCAGATATCCCAAAATAAAATCAATATTAAGACTACGTTCATGAGCTTCATCAATAATGATAGTATCGTATTGCAATAAAAGTTTATCTTTTTGAATTTCAGTCAGCAAAATGCCATCAGTCATTAATTTTATCAATGTGGTATCACTAACCTGATCAGAAAATCTGACTTTATAACCGACTAACTGCCCTATTTCGGTATTTAACTCTTCCGCTATGCGATTGGCGACAGAACGGGCTGCAAGCCGCCTTGGTTGGGTATGTCCAATATATCCTTTTACACCTAAACCTAATTCTAAACAGATTTTAGGAATTTGTGTTGTTTTACCGGAACCAGTTTCACCTGCAATAATTACCACTTGGTGCTGCTGAATCGCATGGTAAATTTCTGATTTTTTTTCAGCCACAGGTAAATTAGACGGATATTCAATCTGTGCAGGTAAAGACGTCAATCTTGCTTGATAATGTGAAACAGCTTGAGTTACCGCTAAATTGATTTTTGCTAGATCTTGATTATTCTTAGCAAGCTTCAATATTTTATGCTTGTCTAAGAAAGTCACTGATTCTAGAAATTTAATTTGCTGTTGAGATAACATAAAGAGTAAAATATTTGTAAGTAATTTTAATTAAATCTATTATAACAAATTTAAACTATCATTAGGAGTTAAGATGAAAAAGACATTACTATTAACATCATTATTTGTAGGAGCTTTAGTAGTAACTGGATGTGGAGAATCAAATAAAATTAAAGCTGAAGATTTGTTACATCACCATTTTGTATTGGTAAAAGCGAATGGACAAGATGTTTCTTCAGATAAAGCTGCAGAACTTGAGTTTGGCGAAAATATGAATATTACTGGAAAAATGTGTAACCGATTTGTCGCAAAAGTCACCTTAGAAAATGAAACAATCAAAGGTGCAGGCGTTGGTATGACAAAGATGCTTTGTAATGATGAACAATTAGATAAGTTAGATGGCATTATTACCCAAATGATTACAGAAGGTGCAAAAGTCAGCTTGAACAAAGATCAATTGACATTGAAAAATGAAAGCAATGAACTCATTTTTCAACTTAAAGATCTGATGTAATAGCAATGAATGTCGTTAAGAACATCTTGCCATTTGTATTCGTTAATTAGGATGATTCTTCTTTTGTTTTCGTCAAATATAATCTAGTTTTTTTGATAAAAAACTTTATTTAAAGTGTGGTTAAGACTATAATAAACACAGATTTTTAAGGATATATATTTTTTGATGAAAATATTTAATTTTTCAAAGATTGCAGTTAATACAAGTAACTTTTTGGGTTACTGCTAACTTATTACATACCAATGCATGGGCATTGGTTTTTTTTTGCGTGAACATAATTAAAAACAGTTTATTTAAAATTAAACTTCAACCTTAACAACTAGTAGATAATATTATGAAAAAGACAAAAATCGTTTGTACTATTGGACCAAAATCAGAATCAAAAGAAATGCTAGCTAAGTTATTAAATGCAGGCATGAACGTAATGCGTTTGAACTTTTCCCATGGTGATTATGAAGAACATGGAAATCGTATCAAAAACCTACGTGAAGTCATGCAAGAAACAGGTTTAAAAGCAGCAATTATGCTTGATACTAAAGGTCCTGAAATTCGTACAATTAAATTGGAAGGTGGGAATGACGTTTCACTAGTTGCAGGTCAAACATTCACATTCACAACTGACGAAACAGTCATTGGGAACGCTGAGCGCGTAGCTGTAACATATAAAGGTTTTGCTCAAGATCTCAAAGTGGGTAATCGCGTTCTTGTTGATGATGGCTTAATTGCGATGGAAGTCAAAGAAATAAAAGGCAACGAAGTCATCTGTACCGTATTGAATAATGGTGATTTAGGTGAAAACAAAGGTATTAATTTACCTGGTGTTTCAATAAAATTACCGGCACTTGCAGAAAAAGATAAAAATGACCTTATTTTTGGTTGTGAACAAGGTGTTGATTTTATCGCTGCGTCATTTATTCGTAAACGCTCAGATGTTGAAGATATTCGCGCACATTTGAAATCTCATGGCGGTGAAGAGATTAAAATTATCTCTAAAATTGAAAACCAAGAAGGATTAGATAATTTTGATGAAATTTTGGAAGCGTCTGACGGTATCATGGTTGCTCGTGGTGATTTAGGTGTGGAAATTGCGGTTGAAGAAGTTATTTTTGCTCAAAAAATGATGATTCAAAAATGTAATAAAGCTTCTAAACCTGTTATTACTGCAACTCAAATGCTTGACTCTATGATTAAAAACCCACGCCCTACTCGTGCTGAAGCGGGTGACGTGGCAAATGCCATTATTGACGGAACTGATGCAGTCATGCTTTCAGGCGAAAGTGCTAAAGGTAAATACCCATTAGAAACCGTTAATGTTATGGCGACTATCTGTAAACGTACAGACATTACCATTCCTGCTTCTTTAGAGCTTACTGCCAAAGAAGAAAAATTACGTATTACTGCGGCTGTTTGTTGTGGTGCGGTAGAAATAGCTGAACGTCTAAGTGCGCCTTTAATTGTTGTTGCAACTCGTAGTGGTAAATCTGCTCGTGAAGTCCGTCATTATTTCCCTAGAGCGCGTATTTTAGCATTATCATCAAGTCAAAAAACGGTTAATCAATTAGCCCTAACAAAAGGTGTTGAGCCAATTTTAATTGATGCTATTAATTCAACAGATGATTTTTACCGTTTAGGTAAAGAGTTAGCTGTAAAAATTTGTGGTTTACAACAAGGTGATACTATTGTCATGGTATCTGGTGCTTTAGTACCAAGTGGCACAACGAATACCACTTCAGTTCACCGTATTTAGGTAAAGTTGCTTTAAAGCAAAAATTGTTTAATATATTTAAATTAAAAGCTAGCGATATGCTAGCTTTTTTTTTAAGTTAAGTTATCCTGTATTAAATTTCATTATTGTATTTTAAGAGATAAAGAATGCTACAAGAAAAAGTGTATTTTCCCAAAGAACTTAGTTGGCTTGCTTTTAATCAACGTGTTTTACAAGAAGCAGCAGACAAAAGTAATCCACTTATTGAGCGTGTTCGATTTTTAGGCATTTATTCCAGCAATCTCGATGAATTTTATAAAGTACAATACGCCAATTTGAAAAAATATGTATTAATTGAACAGGAACAAGGACAGTCCGCTACTTCTAACGCAAAGTTATTATTAAGGCAAGTTAATCAGAAAGTCATACAACTTGAACTCCAGTTTGATCAACTGTATAACGAATTATTACTTGAAATGGCAAGAAATCAAATTTTCTTAATTAATGAGAGACAACTTTCATCTTATCAGGAAGATTGGATAAAAAACTATTATAAACAGAATTTAAGACAATACATTACCCCAATATTACTGGATAGTCACACAGAACTGATCCAATTTTTAAAAGATGATCATGCTTATTTGGCCGTTGAAATTATCTGTGATGAAAAGATAAGTTATGCCCTGCTTGAGTTACCAACCGACAACGCACCTCGATTTGTACTTTTGCCGTCAGAAGTATCAACCAAAAATAAATCAATTATCTTTTTGGATAACATCCTTCGTTATTGTTTATCTGATATCTTCAAAGTCTTTTTTGATGCCACAGAACTGAATGCATATTCAATCAATATCAATCGAGATGCAGAATATGAATTAAATACAGAATTAGACAGTTTGTTAGAATTAATGTCTCAAGGATTGAAGCAGCGATTGACGGCACAACCTGTTCGTTTTACTTATCAAAAAGATATGCCTAAAGCATTATTTGAGTTATTAATCAGTAAATTAAGATTAACTGAACAAGATGCCATGCCAGGTGGACGTTACCCTAATTTTAAAGATCTGGCTAACTTTCCTGATCTTGGTGGAAAAAACCTTTTAAATAAACGATTACCGAGTTTGGCTTATAATCGCTTTAAAAAGTTTAGAAATGCGTTTGCGACGATTAAAGATCGTGATGTACTTCTTTATTACCCTTACTACTCGTTTGGGCATGTATTAGAAATTATGCGACAAGCTTCATTTGATCCGGCTGTAACCCATATCCGCATGAATATCTATCGGGTAGCAAAAGACTCACGATTTATCCATGCAGCAATTAATGCTGCTAATAACGGTAAAAAAGTCACCGTAGTGGTTGAACTTCAGGCTCGATTTGATGAGGAAGCAAATATTAAATGGGCAAAAAGACTACTCAGTAGTGGAATCAAAGTTATCTATTCACAACCCAAACTCAAAATTCATGCCAAACTATTTTTAATTGATCGTCGTGAAGAAAACAAGATTGTTCGATATGCACATATTGGATCGGGGAATTTCAACGAAAAAACTGCTCGTGTGTATACAGATTTTTCATTATTAACCGCCGATCCAGCCATTACAGACGAAGTAATAAAAGTGTTTAATTTTATTGAAAATCCATTCAAGCCAGTTTCGTTCAATCATTTGCTTGTTTCCCCTCAAAATACGCGTTTGCGTTTTCATGAATTTATTGAAAGAGAAATTCAAAATGCCAAAGCAGGAAAACCTTCAGGCATCTATTTAAAGCTTAATGCGATCACTGATAAAGAGATGATAGACCAGTTATACCGTGCATCATGCGAAGGTGTAAAAATTAGAATGATTGTTCGAGGAACCTGTGTTTTAGAACCTCAAATTCCCAATCTGAGTGAAAATATATATGTAACTAGTATCGTCGATCAATATTTAGAGCACGCACGGGTATATATATTTGAAAATGATGGTAAAAAAGATACTTTCATCTCCTCTGCTGACTGGATGCCACGTAATTTGGATAACCGCATAGAAGTAGGTGTGAAGATATTTGATCCTATCTTAAAATCAACTATTCATGATATTTTTAATATCCAATGTAATGATAATGTCAAAGCACGAATTATTGATAAAGAAAACATGAATAATTATGTTCAACGCGGTAATAAGAAAAAAATTCGAGCACAGCATGCTATTTATGATTATTTAAAACAATTAGAAGCCAAACAATAAGGATATCTAAACGTGAAGAAATCTAATGAATATGCGGTTATCGATCTCGGTTCTAACAGTTTTCATATGATTATTGCACGAATCATTAATGGTGCAACACAGATAATTTATAAAAATAAAAAGAATATACATTTAGCGACTGGATTAGATGAAAATAATCAATTAAGTGAATCGAGTATTAAACGGGGAATAGAGTGTCTTGAACTGTTTGCTGAACGTTTAAATGGATTTCCTCCGGAAAATGTGAGAATTGTTGCAACTTACACACTTCGTGTTGCATCAAACAGGCATAAGTTTTTGAAGGCTGCAGCTAAAATATTACCTTACCCTATAGAAATTATTTCAGGTCAAGAAGAAGCCCGTTTAGTCTATTTAGGTACTATGACCGCTGAACCCACTTCATCAATTGATACTAAATTTGTTATTGATATTGGCGGAGGATCAACTGAAATTGCGATTGGCAAAGGCAATGACCTTAAACCTATCATTGTCGCTAGTCGTCCAATGGGCTGCGTAACCTTTAATAAACGTTTTTTTCCACAACAAAAGATTGATGAAGAGTCATTTCAACGAGCAAAACTTGCAGCCGAGCAACAAATTGAAACCATGATTAGTACTATCAAAAAACAGAATATTACGGTTGCTTTTGGTACATCAGGAACCATTAAATCAATTCATCATATTCTATTAGATCTTGGTGTGAGTGACGGTATTATTACCCCGAAGAGATTAGATGATTTAGTTAGTTATGTATTGGACTTTGAAACATTTGATGATATTACCTACCCTTCACTATCTGATGAACGTAAACAGGTTTTTGTGAGTGGACTGGCAATATTTTGTGGTGTATTTAATGCATTGGGATTAAGTTCGTTGCAGTATAGTTCTAATGCTTTACGTGAAGGGGTTTTGTATGAATTAATCGGTGGTCCTAATTATCGAGACATACGTCAAACAACCGCCGAATCTTTATCTAAACACTACAATATCGATCAGCGTCATGCTATGCAAGTTGTCAAAACAGCAAAATACTTTTTTTTACAATGGAAAGAGCAAGCACAAATCGATATTCCAATTTGTGTGGAATCCATTTTATATTGGGCAGCACTTTTACATGAGGTAGGATTAAAAATTAATTTTTCGTCTGTGCATAAACATTCAAGTTACATTCTGCAAAACAGCAATTTGCCGGGATTTAACGAAGAACAACAACTGTTGTTATCGACACTCGTTCGTTATCATCGAAAATCAATTAATATTGAAGCATTTCCTTATTTTAGCCTTTTTGAATTTAAACATATTATTTCATTATTACAAATACTCAGGCTCTCCATTCTGATCAATAATCAACGCTCTACAGAGATTAATTTGAATGCATTTCGATTAAAATTAGTTAAAGACAAATTGACCAAAATGACATTCGAAATTGACACTAATTTTGTGGAAAGTAATAAATTGATTTTATTAGATTTAGAGCAGGAACAAAAATATTGGCAGGCCATTAATGATTGGAGTTTATCGATTATGTTGTTATGAGATTATCATAATTAGAGGATAAAAAAACCGCCAATTTCTGACGGTTTTTTTGTTGAATAGTGTTTAAGATACGTTATTTCTTAACCTAATTCCAACATTTTCCACCACAAAAGACCAACGGTAAACACAATGGTTAAGTTAACAACGCTACAGATAAATCCTACTTTCCACCATGTTTTGACTGGAACAAAACCTTCAGCAAATAACAACGGATTTCGAGCATTGGCAAATTGGGTAATGGAACCAAAATAGTTGGTACAAATAACTAATGCAAATATCGCAATCATTGGTGGAACATGAAGTGCCACTGCTACAGATAAGAATACTGGAAATAGCGCCGCAATATGCGCATTGCCACTAGCAAAGAAATAGTGTAAATAAACATAGGCAACACACAAAATAATGATAACAAATACCCAGCTACTATCACCTAAATGCCCCTTTACTGCACTACCGATAGTATCGCCTAGCCATTTTGTAACACCTAGCTTATTGACTTGTCCTGCTATCATTAATAAAGCCGCAAACCAAATTAAGGTATCCCATGCCGCTTTTTCACCTTTCACATCATCCCAGCTTAGTACACCAGTTAAGATTAAAATCGTTAAACCAATAAAAGCAGTCGTTGTTGCATCAATACCTAAATAGTCTTTACCGAAAATCCAAAGACCTAATAATAAAATTACCGTCCCACCCATAATAATTTCTTTAGCGGTAATTGGTCCCATTTTTTTCAATTCTTCAACGGCTAATCTTGGCGCATCAGGTGTCTTTTTAAGCTCTGGATTGGTTAAGAAATAAATGACTAATGGAATCACAATAAAAGAAACTAAACAAGGTACGATAGCTGCAATAAACCACTGTCCCCATCCCAATGTCACGCCTAATGTTTCTGTGACTAATTTAGCGGCTAATAAATTACCGGTAAATGCAGTCAAAAACATTGCTGAGGTAATATCATTGATATGACTAATGGTTAACATTAAAAAAGTGCCAATTCGATTTCTTGATTCATCCTTCGGATTAGAATTAAAGTTAATCGATAACGCTTCAGCGATTGGATAAATCACACCACCAGCACGAGCTGTCGTACTTGGAATGGCAGGCGCCAATGCCACATCTGTTACAGATAAACCATAAGCTAAGCCTAAAGTGTTTTTACCTAAAATTTTTACTAAATAATAAGCAATACGTTTGCTTAAACCAGTTTTAATAAATCCTCGCGCAATCATAAAAGCAACAACGATCAACCAAATTAAGCTACTATTTAATTCACTTAATGATATCTTGATAGACTCAGTTGCATTAGCTGCACCAGATGGTCTTAAAATAGCAAAAACCGTAATGGCTAATAAGCCTATTGCGCCAATTGGCATAATTTCTGCAACAATACAGGCAATCGTTGCCACAAAAATAATGCTTGTTCGCCAACCTTCTGTACTTATTCCTTGTGGAGGCGAAACAAATAGCCATAATATTGCTGAAATAGCAGCAATAATTATGAGCGGTAACCATTTTACTGGTGGTTTTTTCACTGCGTTCATAATAATTTCCTTCTTTAATGTAAAAACGTAATTAATTCATTTAAAACAATAAAAGTTTAGCAATTTCATTGTCATTGGTTCTTAATGCAGATTTATTTCATAGTGTTTATCAATTAGATCAAAATTAAAATTTTTCGGATTGATCAGTGTCATCGTTTTATTTTTTAGTAAAAAAATGGCTGAAATATCTGGATGTTTTTTTAAATATTCACCACTGGCATTTACGCCTAATCCATAAAAAATCGTTGAATAAATATCGCCTTCAAGAGAAGTATTTGAAATAACGGTAACGCTTTCAATTTCATTATCAAGAGGATAGCCAGTTAAAGGATTGAAAATATGATGATAAAGCCGATTATTTTGCACAAAATAACGTTCATAAATGCCCGAAGTAACGACTGATTTATTTTTAACTTTTATTATACCTGCTAACTCATCAGATAAAGAAAAGGGTTTTCTTAACCCTATACACCAACAACCTGACTTTTCTATTGGGGAGGCTCCTAACGTTAGTATATTTCCACCTAAATTTATGATGCCATGGTGAATATGATGTTCAAGTAACAGATTTTTAATGACATCGGCGATATAACCTTTTGCGATAGCACCAAGATCTATCTCCATTCCTGCTTTTTTTAAAAAAACAGAATGGGTTGTATCATTTAATTCTATATCAAATGGATCGGTTAATAATAGTTGTTGTTTGATATGATGATCGGCAGGAATACTATCTCCTTTAAAGCCTATTTTCCAAAGTTTGACGACAGGGCCGATAGCCATATTAAAACAACTTGAAGGATTCACGCTCAGTTGCCAAGCCTGTTTAATAAGTGAAAATACAGGTAAGCTTACCTCAACAGGATGTTTGCCTGCTGCAAGATTGATTGACATAACCTCCGAAACTGGGCGGTTAACAGTCAATTTATCTTCAAGCAATTTAATGGTAGCAAAAGCAAGTTTTGCGACGGTTTCATTTTGCTCTAATAGCGTCAATGTTACCGTCATCCCCATCAATGTTTGAGAATAGTCGTAGGTAGAACTTACCATTTTTAGCAAAGTTCAATTAACTATTAATGTAATCTGTGGCTTTTTTACCTGCTTGTATACCAAAAATAATGATATCAGCAACAGCATTACCACCAATGCGATTTGCTCCATGCACACCACCAACAACCTCACCAGCCGCAAAAACACCTTTAATCACATGTTTATCATTATCTAATACTTGTGTTTCAGTGTTTATCGTTACACCTCCCATTGTATGGTGAACACCCGGTGCAATTTTAATTGCATAAAATGGTGCGGTGTTAATTGGATGACGCATTCCCGTCGTTCGACCAAAATCCTCATCTTGTTTGTTAATTACAAACTCATTATAACGTTCAATCGTTTTTGACAGATTATTAGCATCAATAGAAAGTTTGTTAGCTAATTCAGTAATTGAATCGGCTTGAACAACGAGATCATTAGAAACATACTCTTCAACGGCTTTGTTTTCGTCACGAACTTGTTGATCGAATAAAATATAGGAATAGTGTTCAGGTAATTTGATAATATCCGCTGAAACTTTATCTCGGGTATCTAATTCATTAACAAAACGTTTACCTTCTTGAGAAACAAGAATTGCGCCACCGCCACGTATAGATTCTGAGATCAAATATGAGGTAGTTTGTTCAACAGTTGGATGGATTTGAATTTCGCCCATATCAACAGTGCCAGCCCCAAGTTTTTCTAAGATCATGATACCAGAACCTGTCGCCCCTTTATGATTGGTTGTCACAAAACCTTTTAAGTCAGGACGATATTTTTCAACCATTTCACGGTTAGCACTAAATCCGCCCGTTGCAATCACCACCGCTTTCGCTTTAATGATATAATTTGTGCCGTCTTCTTCAACGACTTTAACGCCAACAACTTTATGATTTTCGGTAACGATTTCAGTCACATTGGTATCTAACATGACTTCAATACCACGTTTATTAAGATTTTTTACCAATCCACTAATCAAAAATCCGCCAACAGCTGCACCACTTGCTGGTCGATGTGTACGGTCGATACTCATTCCACCTGTTGTCGTAATACCACTTAGTTCAATACCGTTTTCATCTAACCAATCAATCGCATCGGGGGCATTTTCAACAAAGTAACGAAGTAATTCCGGATTATTTTTATTTTTACCACCAGCCAAAGTTTCTTTATAGAATAGATCCTTACTGTCAACAATGCCTTTAAGTTTTTGGAATTTAGTTTCAGCTGCATTCATACCAGCAGACGCTTTATTGGTATTTCCGCCAATAACAGGCATTTTTTCAACGACAACAACGCTAGCCCCTAAATCATGAGCTCGTATTGCAGAAGCCAGCCCTGCTCCCCCGCTTCCCACAATAACAATATCGTAAGATTTATCATTTGGATCACCACCTTCAGCAATAATGGCTTCTTTATTCGATTGTGTCATGGCCTTAGTAACGGCTTTTTTGAATGCTTCACACTGTGATGTAGCCCCAGAAATTGCATCCACATGTGGACTGTTTGAATTAATAATTCGTTGTTTAATTTCTGCAAAATTATCTAAAACTTGGTTATCAAACTCATTGGCATTCACAAGTTGCATATCTTTAATGAAATCTTTGCCTAACTCGACATTAATAAGAAATTCATAAGATTCATCATTAACTTTTTCTTGATATTGACCAGGTTTGAATTTCTTATTATTTAGACTTGCATCACGAATTAATGCTTCAACTAATGAAAAACGCCATAAAGGTTCAGGGATATTCAATTCTTCACGTTTATCACTACTGATAGTTAGCTCCAGTTGTTCACCTTTTTCAATACGGCTAATCCAGTCTGGATAAGCGATGCATGCTCGACCAACAGCGACCAAATCGTAACCATTATCAATCGCCGTTTCTACATCAATTTGATTAACCACATTACCTACACCTACTACCGGAATTTTAGCTAATGTCGCAGATCGCATTGCCACATATTTATTGATTAACGGGGTTGGATCTTGGGTATCAACAATTGAAGGTCTTAAAATCGCGCCCATTGAAAAATGGATATAATCCAGACCTTTGTCTGCTAACTTTTCAAGTAGATACATGGAGTCATCAAAACGAATACCCGGTACTTCCAGTTCTTCCGGAGAAAAACGATAACCAACAATAAATTCTGGCGTTGCAAACTGTTTAACCATTTTATGTGTGATATCTAAGATTGCTAAAGGGAATTGCAAGCGATTATCACGGCTTCCGCCCCATTTATCGGTTCGTTGATTTGAATTTGGAGAATAAAATTGTTGGATTAAATAAGTGTTAGCACCGTGGATTTCAACACCATCGAAACCGGCTTCAATAGCACGACGTACCGCTTGACCAAATTTTTCGATCATGTCGTCGACTTCGTCTGCTGTTAATGCGATCGGTGTTGCTGCGCCTACTCTAGGGGCTGCGATAGCACTTGGTCCAACAGGAGATTGTCCACCAATGAGTTTTGGCTCAACCATTCGACCACCGTGATAAACTTGAATGACTGCTTTCGATCCCTTTTCTTTAATTGCTTTCGCAATTTTAGCTAATCCTTCAATTTTATCATCGTTATCTAAACCTATTGCACCAGGAAACGCTAATCCTTTATTATCGACAAACCCGCACTCAACGATGATTGTTCCAATTTCACCTGCTCGATCTCGATAATACTCAATTAAATCATGCGTGACTGAACCGTCATAAAATCCGGAACAGGTCGTCATTGGCGCCATCATTATTCTATTTTTTAATTCAACGCCATTGGGTAAAGTGAAGGGTTTAAAAATATTTTCTTTTTTCATTATTATATACCTAATTATTTTATTCAGATTTATTAACTGTTGTTAATAATAGCATTACTTATAATCATTCTCCACTTCGAAACAGACTATTAATGTACTGATGTATTATTTTTTAGACAAAAATTTTTATATATTTTTTAAAGTATTATGTGCTATTTGTTTATCTAAACAAATAACATTGTAGCTTAAGTAAGCAAAACAGTTTTCAAGATAGTCATATTGCAACGATAAATCTAAAAAAAAACACTGCAACTATTTCATTTAGTTACATATTTATCATTATAATTGGCTTGAAGTTTGAATAGATTAAGCTAGAATGCATGCAAGTTTGTACAAGAGAACCTAAGAATGATTAGAGTGAAAAAAGAAAAATTATTATCCAAAATTAAGTATCACTCTTTTTTAATTCAATTTATTGATCCTCCTTTATGGAGGATTTTTTTTATCAAAAATATACACCTCTTTCCTCAGAATTTTTTTAAGTGCTCATCACAGGAGATATTATGAAATCTTTAACACCGTTTTACGATCCCACTATCAGTTATGAAGATAATTATGCAAACGGTCCTTTTGGGCTTTTTACACAATTAAGTCACGTTGAAAATGTCGCAACCCAAACCAGTCAATTTCTCAATCTTGATGTTAATTTACCATTTGGAATGCCTGCCGGTCCCCTCCTAAATGCCAATTATATTAAAGCTGCGTTTGCGTATGGATTTGACTTATGCGTCTATAAAACTGTAAGAACAAGATTTCACAAATGTCATCCATTGCCGAATGTGCTATCTGTTCATCCTAACGGTAAATTATCCAGTAATCTTGATACTGTCTTAGCAGATACAAATTATACTCAACCGCTATCAATTACCAATTCGTTTGGTGTTCCTTCTCTTGCTCCCGATGTTTGGCAACCTGATATGGCTGATGCGGTAAAAGCCGCTGGTCAAGGTCAATATGTTATTGGTAGCTTTCAAGGAACACAAGGACATGGCGAAATTGAAAAAGATTATGCGTTAGCCGCTAAATTAGTAAGAGAAACTAATGCCCCAATTCTTGAAGCAAACTTGAGTTGCCCAAATGAAGGAGCGAGTAAATTACTCTGTTTTGATGTTAATAAAGTAGAACGCATTGTAAATGAAATTAAAAATGCAGTTCCCGATCGTCCACTTATATTGAAACTAGCCTATTTTCCGGATGATGAAAAAATTATTTCATTACTTACTAAAGTCGGATCGATAATTGATGGATTAAGTGCTATTAATACCTTATCAGCTAAACCTGTTAACGCAAATGGTCAGCCAGCTTTAGGAGAAAATAGAAAGGAAGGTGGAATTTGTGGCGATGCCATACGTTGGGCTGGATTAGATATGGTGAGTCGCCTTAATAAATATCGTCAACAAATGGATTTAAAATTTACCATTATAGGTGTTGGTGGAGTTAGCAACAGTGAACATTATCATCAATTCATTAAAAACGGTGCTGATGCTGTGATGAGTGCGACAGGAGCCATGTGGAATCCGTTACTTGCTATAGAGATTAAGAAAAGTCTGAACTAGATTATTAGCAATATTTATAATTGTTACAGGGTAACTTACCCTGTAATTACGTTTCTTTTCTCTTTAAATTTTCTTTTTTCTAAAATAATAAAAGCCAATAACAATATGCGCTAAAAAAACGATTACTAAAATAATGCGCACATGCAAGGAATGAATAAAAATAAATGGGATTAACAATGCGATAAAAACCATAGCTAGCATTTTAAACAAACTTTTTTTAGATGCTTTTTTCTCAATAAGCATCTTTTGTATATAAGTTTGATAATAATGACTTTGAGTAAAACAGCGATAAAGACGATCTGAACTATTAAGCCACAAATATGCGGTTAACAAATAGAAAGGTACTGTCGGCAAAAGTGGCACGAAAATGCCTACCGTTCCCAGCAAAAATGAAACACTACCTATAATAATAAATAACCATTTTTTTAACATAACTAAGTATACTTATAGATAATTATTAAAATTTTTGATTGCGAATAACAAAGCATGAATTCAATATTCCAAAAAACTTAATCATTACGCCTAAAGTTAGGGTAAATTATTCATTGTGTGACAACTTAAGTATATAACAGAGTTTTAAAAGAAAAAAACGTTATGAAACATGATTTTTTCATATTGATTAAATTACATTTTTCTTTGCATTTATGTTAAATGTGTTATATAAAAACAATTACATATTTAGGTAATTTTAGTTTTGGATCAGTTTTAATATGGAAAAAAAGAAAAAGTTAACTATACTTCTTTGTTCTCCTGATTGTTCGACAAAATTTTTAACAGAAGGATCGGTTTTTATAAAACCAATAGATAGTTATTGGAATGATTTTGGATACCAATTAGCGACAGAAATAGGTATTCGATTAAATGATAATTCAATTGAATGGTTTGATTCAAAATTTGCTTTCAAAGATCAAGATAATACTTATAAGTATGTTTCTACAATTCTAAAAAAAGAGAAATTTGTAAATCTTTTTTCGATAGATTTAGCTTTTGCTCATTTATTCACAAATCAAAAATCTTATAGCGCCATCAGCCGATTAATTGGTTTTGAAAGAGCAATAAACATTCTTGAAGAAATAAATGATATTTGTTTATATGTGGATAAACCTTCTAGAATACCAAAGTGGGATGATTTTTATAAAACCGATGTGTATAGTAGAGCTATGCTTAGAACGAGTGAGGCGTATTTTGCTTATCGGCATGGATATTCTATTATACAAGGTAAAGTCATTGAAAATGCGGACTCTAAACAAACCTTCAACATTACGTTTAAAAATTTAGATTCTCTTCAACTCGAATTTAAATTTACCAATCAGAATAAATTACGGGGTCGCATTGCGACCATAATAGGGCAAAATGGATGTGGAAAAACAACGATACTGACAGAACTCGTTAAAGCGCTTGCTGATAGGCAATCAAAACATATCTCAATTGTTCCACAACTTGACTTTAACCAAGTTATTTTGTTTGCTCATCATGCAACACTTAATTCAATTGACAAAGAACTTATCAATAATCCTAGTGTTTCTATTTCACAGCTAGATCCTAATATTCAGAACGACAGGGTTTTTAATGAAAAAACAGACAATCATTTATTGGTAGATGTGTTAAGAAACAATAGAATATCCGAATTATGTAATATCATTTCCCAAGAATTTTATGATTTAACAATAAAAGTTCCGCTTTTAGTGGATCATTCGGCTAACCTAGATCAACACCACGAAATCGCAATAAAAAACTTTGCCCGATACAATGGTGAGCAACGTTGGCTTGATAGGATAGCGACGATTGACCGAGAAAAAAATCTCGTTATATATAAAAATGACGAAAAATATCATCCAAGTTTAGGACAATCAACATTTATCCGTTTCATTTTAAACGTTTTTGCCAATGTCGGACCGGCATCAGTACTGCTTATTGATGAACCAGAAACTTTTTTACATCCTAACCTTATTTCTCAATTTATGAGAATTCTTAATAATGTATTAGAGACCACAAAATCCATCGCTATAATCGCTACTCATTCTCCTTACATTGTCAGAGAAGTACAAAGTGCACAAGTTCATATTATTGAAAAGGACGAAGTAGATTTCAAAATTAAGCAGCCGCGAATGCAAACATTAGGCGCTAATGTGACCAGCATCTCAAATGAAATCTTTGGCGATGATCTGTTAATCCATCTATACAATGAATTAGTTGATAACATTAAAGATGATTTAACCTTCGATGAAATTCTCGATAAGTATATTGGTGAAATAAGTCCAGATGCCCTCTTACAGCTAAGGAATAATATGGAATATTAATATGAGAAAATTAAATTTTCCACAATATAATAGCGCAGAAATTATTGATAGCTGTCAATTAGATGAACTTTGTCAAAAAAATCGAAAAGGAAAACATATTCGGTTTATTTCATCTTATATCGATATTATTAAAAAATCTTACGAACATTATGATAAGCATAATGGTAACCCTTGGTTTATTAATTCATTGTCAGAAGAAACAATACCTTCATTATCGGCATTTAAACAACACATGAATCTTTTATATGATAACCCGCCACAAGCACTTAAATTCATTAAATCGCTGAGAGAAAGTATTCAAGGTGCATGCCCAATGTGTGGGAGACATGGCAATGGAACAATCGATCATTATTTACCTAAATCAATTTTTCCAGAATACTCTTTTTTTTCCAAGAACCTGATACCTGCTTGTGATAGATGCAATAAGGAACGATCATTAAAAATAAAAGGAGATATATTACATGAAAGGCCTATTCACCCTTATTTTGATAAATTTATTGAAAAAAGAATCATGTCATCTCACTTTAAACCAGACTGGCGAGCACCGTTAATTACTCCTATAGCCATAGATGTAAAAGATGAAGAAAAAATTATAGTTGAATGGCACATCAAGAATATTGTCATCCCTTCAGGAATCAAGAATCATTTCTCTTATTTATGGACAAAATTATGTGAATCACCAAAGATATATATAAAAAACGCAATTAATTTAGAAGACATCATAAAAAAATTATATGAAATCCAATTAATTTACGAGAATAATGGCGGAACACCCAATAATTGGGATGCCTGTTTTTATCATGGATTACAAAATAACGAAGAAGCACTCAATTATTTGATTAAAATTCAAAAAGGCGAATTATAAATAACTATTGATTTTGTATAGAGGATTGGAACAAAAACATTATGGAAAAACTGATGAAATTGGCGGAACGGACGGGGCTCGAACCCGCGACCCCCTGCGTGACAGGCAGGTATTCTAACCAACTGAACTACCGCTCCGCTTTTTAGACTACTTCAAGGCATCACTGCTGAAGTAGGCGTGATATTAAAGATTATTTTCGATGGCGTCAATAGATATTTTAAAATATGCAATCAATTGAATAGAAAACAATCATTTACTGGCGCGCCATAATGCTCCGCCACTTTTTTTATCAATTTTTGATAAAACAGTTTCATGTTCTGAAAGTTCATATTCTGATGCTTTTATGACTTTTAAAGGGGTCGATCCTCGCTCTATTCTTTGAAGAGTATTGCTGTTTTCACCATTAGCTAGACTATGTTCATCCATATTAAAGGATAATGTCGTTTGTCCCCCCGTCATAGCTAAATATACTTCAGCTAAAATCTCAGCATCCAGTAAAGCGCCATGAAGTGTACGATGAGAATTATCAATTTGGTAGCGTTCACAAAGCACATCTAAATTATTACGTTTGCCAGGGAAGAGCCGTCTTGCCATTGCTAATGTATCGGTAACAATACAGTGATCAGCAGTTTTATAATCTAAACCACAAAGACGAAACTCATAATCCATAAACCCGACATCAAACGATGCATTATGGATAATTAATTCAGCACCATCAATAAACTTAATAAAATCATGGGCGATATTTTTGAATATGGGTTTATCTTTAACAGCTTCATTGCTTATACCATGAACTTTAAACGCTTCTTCATCAATTAAGCGTTCTGGATTAATATAGACATGAAAATGATTGCCTGTTAAACGGCGATTGATGATTTCAACAGCACCAATTTCAATAATCTTATGTCCTTCATAATGATTATTTCCATCTTGATTCATACCTGTTGTTTCTGTATCGAGTACAATTTGGCGAGTAGAATGAGTTATCACGTTATTCTCTTTATATCAAACATTGGGAAAACTACGAATTAGTGATATAGTTTACCATTAAATACTATTAATGTTGATACCTACCCGCTATTGGAAGCTGAATCTTCAGATTTGCTTACCATTTTTAAATTGTGTTACATTTTGGGAGTTATCAACCTAGTTTGCCGAAAAGTTTGCAAAAATGTTAAAACAAATCAGAATATACACAGATGGTTCTTGTCTTGGAAACCCTGGGCCTGGCGGATATGCTGCCATATTAAGATATAAGCACAATGAAAAAATATTAGCAGAAGGATATTTTAATACAACTAATAATCGAATGGAGTTATTAGCTGCAATTGTCGCTTTAGAAAAATTAAAAGAGCCTTGTCAAATTGATCTCTATTCTGATAGCCAATATTTGAAAAATGGTATTTCAAAATGGATTTATACTTGGAAAAAAAATGGATGGAAAACCGCAAATAACAAATCTGTCAAAAATGTTGATTTATGGATGCGGCTTGATAAAGCGGTACAAACACATAAAATCGATTGGATTTGGGTTAAAGGCCATGCAGGGCATCCTGAAAATGAACAATGTGATATCATAGCCAAATCTAAAGCTGAGTCCCCTACTTTAGTGGATACTTTTTTTGAAGAATCAAATTCAGCGTAATAAGTTTTAAACCCTATTACTTCACATGAGACCAACCCATTATAGTTATCAAATGTCACTTAATAGCATGGATTTCATTTATGTATAAATTACACATAATCCCCGTTTTAAAAGACAATTATGTCTGGTTATTAGAAAATAATGCTAAACAAGTTATTATCATTGATCCAGGGGCAGCCGAACCTGTTTATAACTATCTACATCTACATAATTTAACACCCCTTGCAATTTTGCTTACTCATCACCATATAGACCACATTGGCGGTGTGGTAAAACTACAAAATGATTTTAATTCTATTGAGGTATATGGGCCCAAAGAGATTCCTTTACCTATTCAATATGTAGAAAATAGGGATAAATTAATTATTGCCGATTTTAAATTTGAGATAATTCCTGTACCAGGCCATACATTGGGTCATTTGGCTTACTATTGTCAGCCTTATCTTTTTTGTGGCGATACGCTGTTATCGGCTGGTTGTGGACGTGTATTTGAAGGTACTTATCAGCAAATGCTAAATTCACTTAACAAATTAGCCCAATTACCTGATGATACCCTAGTCTGTGCTGGTCATGAATATACCAAATCTAATCTCGATTTTGCACTCAATATGTTACCAAATGATACTAAAATTAGTGCCTATTATGATTTAATTTCCGATAAATCAATTACTTTACCATCTACTTTAAGAAATGAAAAACAAATTAATGTTTTTCTACGATGTAAAGAAAAAAACATACAAAATAAATTAAATTTTAACAATGAGTTAGATTTATTTGTTTTTTTTAGAAGCCAAAAGGATATTTTTTAGGTATAATATACGGTTTTAATAAATGTTTAATGTTTTAAGGTAATGAAAAAGTTATTTATATTCACAGCATTATGTTCATTTTTGGTTGCATGCCAAAACCATCAATCTCAATATAATAGTAGTGTCTATCCAACACATAACTCAGAATCAATCGTTACCAGTGGACTTTTAAAAAGTAGTGGAATTAATAATAAATTAATTACTCAAAATCCTTGGCATTATATGATAAGCCAACTGAATGTGAAAGTCCCTGAAAATAATCGTATTAAAGAAGAAAGAGCGCTTTTATTACGCAACCCTAAAGCTTTTGAAACTACAGCGCTTCGTTCTGAGCCTTATGTATATTACATAATGGATCAACTACGTCAAAATAATTTACCAGTAGAATTAGCTTTAATTCCACTGATTGAAAGTGCCTACGATCCGTTAGCAACATCGGCTGGTAAAGCTGCCGGTTTATGGCAGATTGTACCCATAACGGCCAGAGAATACGGTCTCAATAAAAGTCACTCATTTGATCCAAGACGTGATTTAATTGCATCAACAAATTCAGCGATAACGCTGTTAAAAGATCTGAACGGTCGTTTTAAAGGGGATTGGTTATTAACTCTTGCTGCTTATAATGCTGGCGAAGGTCGCATTAGAAAAGCAATTGCACAAAATAAAGCAAATGGTTTACCAACAAATTATTGGGCGCTGGATTTACCAACTGAAACCCGACACTATGTACCGAAGATTTTAGCCATTATTGATATTGTAAAAAATAGTGAACGTTACGGTATTAAATTACCCGATTGTAACTATGAAAACTCATTAGTTAGAATTGATATGTCTAAAAATATTTCATTAGCTAAAATTGCTCAATATACTGGGATACCAATTAACGACTTAAAAAGTTTTAATGCAGGCTATTTACAACAAACTGTAAGTGGACCATTTCATTTACTGGTTCCGTATTCTTATGCGGAAGATTTACATAAAAAGCTACAAGCACAAAATCTTGTTTCAGCCGAAATCACAGAACTTTTACAAGATGTGCCTCATAACACTATGCCTTTGGAAGTCAAAACAGTAGCAATCAAGTCCGAAGTGTCAAGTGGAATAAATAATAAGAATAAAACGCTTCATACTAAATCCAATAAACAGATCACTTATCAAGTTAAAGCAGGTGATGATTTAGTAACTATAGCTAAAAATTATCGTGTTAAAATTACAGATATTTTAACTTGGAATAATTTGACCGATCAGGATATCAAAGAAGGTGATGTATTAACCATTAATCTTGCAAATCCAATCTAAATTTAACCAATAAAGGATTATGATCAGATGCCGAAGTCCTAATTATTTTTGCTGTATCTAATTGTAATCCTCGATAAAATACAAAATCTAATGGTCTTCCCATAAATGTTTTTCGAATATCAATTGAAAAATTCACCGGTTTGAGGTCGATTGTACTTACTAAATGATATAAAAGATTTAACCGCTGTTGACTCCAAGCATTGAAATCACCCGCTAAGATCACCGGTCCATTATGCTCCTTGATTCGATTTAATAGCATATGCATTTGTTGCCGATAACTTTTCACACCAATACTAAAGTTAACGGCATGAATGTTCGCAACCAGCAATTGATGTGTTGAGTTATAAATAGGATATATCGTGATTAAAGCGGATTTTGGAACGCGAATAAGGGGTTCTTTTTCTCTAAATGAATAGATAAAGATAGGTAATGTATCTGTAATTGTCATCACACCAGCATAAATATTATTGAAGCAGTAAGCGGGCACATGGTCTGCTATCTTATTTTGTCGGGTAATAAAGTTCAATAATTGTGGTGTGGTTTGCGCTTCTTGTAATAATATCAATTTAGTTTCATCTGCATAATGTTCTAAAATTTGAATACAGTCGGCTCTTTTTTGTTTAAAAATATTCCAAACCATAATTGTAAAAGTAGTTTTATCAATTAATGGTTTATTTACTATCAATTGACTATTGGGCAAAATAATTTCTACTTCATTATTTGCCCGATATCGTAAGGTATAATCTCGATGTTTAAACATATTAACTATTTATTTTATTGAGCTAAATATTCATCAAACGATACTTTATCATTTTCTTCTAATCTTTTCTGTTTCTCGAGTGAAATATAGCGCTGTTGAACAAAATCATTATCGGTTAACACGGCTAAAGGTTCTGACAATAACTGTTTTTTATATTGACTTGCTAAAGCTAAACCAAATTTAGCTGTTCCCAAATCACTTATCGCCTGTAATGTTCTTGCTGATAAAGTTAATTCTGGATAATCAAACATAACATCAAGTCGCTCACAAACCTTACGGTAGTGCTGTTTTTCATCATGATGATCTAAAACATCAGCAACACGTAGTAAATCCTTAAATAATTGATGACCTACTTTGGCCATTGGTTCATGATAACTTCCACACCCCATTGTTATTTCAATCCCCGGTTTCCGACCTTCTAAAATAACTCGATTCCAGTTTAATTTTGCGCACTCTAGCTCTTGACTGCTCATTTCAGGTGCCGGTGCTAATGCACACCAAATTAAAAATAAATCGATAAATCGAATCTGTTCTTCTGTAATACCGATTGGTGAAAATGGATTAACATCTAAAGCTCTTACTTCGATATACTCAATTCCACCACGTAGCAATGCATCTGAAGGTGATTCCCCTGCCCTAGGAACACGTTTAGGACGAATCGGCGCATAAAACTCATTTTCAATTTGTAAGACTCTATCATTTAATTGACGATACTGACCATCAACTTTAATGCCTAAGCGACTAAATTCGGGAGATTGTGTTTTAGTTGCGCGTTTTAATCCCTCGACATAAGTATTCAAATGATTAAAAGTGATACCCAATTGCTTTTGAGCATTATTGGTATAACCAATATCGCTAAGCCTTAAAGATGTGGCATAAGGTAAATAACAGTTGCCGTTAGTTTGTTCAATGAATGCTTTCGCTTTTTCGGGATCTTGAATAAATGAAGAGCACATTGATGGTGATGCACCAAAAAGATACGGGATTACCCAACCAAAGCGATAATAGTTACGAATTAAAGTGAAATAGCCTTCTGAAATAACGTCTTTACCCTCTTCAGTATTTTTTACCCCGTCTCTTGCTTGCCAAAATGCTGTCGGTAAAGAAAAATTATAATGGACACCTGAAATAGTTTGCATCATTGCACCATAACGGTTTTTTAATCCCTCACGATACAGTGTTTTTAAACGCCCTTCGTTTGAAGAACCATATTGCGCTAAAATAATATCGTCTTCTTTCGCAACAAAACACGGCATACTGAGTGGCCACATCATTTCATCACCAATATTAATACTGGCATAACGATGTAAATCTCGCAAAAACGTTAACATATAATCAATGTTCGTATTGACCGGTGTTATAAACTCAAGCATCGACTCAGCAAAATCAGTTGTGATCCAAGGGTGAGTTAAGGCTGAACCAATTTTATTGGGAAAAGGCGTTTTAGATAAAGAACCATCGGGTAAAATTCGTAAGGTCTCTCGTTCCAGTCCACGTTGAATACCTTGTAAGATAGTATAATGTTTTTCTAACCAATTAAGTGCTTTAGAAACATCAGGTATCATAATCTTTATTTATCCTAAATTGAGTTTTATATATTCAATATTATCATAATTTACAAGCTTCTATTGGTAATTTTGGCTTTTCACTCATGCTTTATCAGATTAGAACTGATTTCAAAGATGAAAACACTCAATAATACTATTTATTATTGATAGTTAGGTCATGAATCGACATTTAATAATCTTGTCTATTTCATGGATAGGAATGGGTAATCATCCGCATTCCTTTTAATGTAAAACAATTAGATATCATCAATTTCGCAAAGTTTTAACTCTGTTGTTGTGCTTTTTGATTGGCAATATAGCTTTCATCAACTTGCGTTATACTATTATTTTGATGATCGATTTGATAGGTTTTACCAAATCCAATAACCAGTCTGCCTTGAATTGGTGAAATTTTAAATAAGTTAAAGTCTTTCATTTCTGACAACATATAAACCATTTTACTGACTCGTAAAGCAAATAGCTCAATAATAGAATTAAACATTTCAGAATCTTTTTCGATCATAACAACTGTGGCTTGAAAGCTTAAACGTTTACGAGCATAAATGTTCTTCGTTTTAGATTCATCTTCAATAATAAAAGCGGAGATATGGGCATTAGCTTTGATATTCTGACTATGTGGGGCTAAATCAGAAATAAGTATATAGTAATCCTTACCATCAAAAAAATAAGGTGAATAACTTGTTTCGACCTCTCCGTTTTGATTAGTGGTCGATAATATGACCGATAAGACGGATTCATGAAGGCTATTTATTGTATTTTGAACTATCTCAATGTTGGACTCAGCCATAAAAATCTCCTTTAACTTTTTAATTTATTTTTTATTAATTAGTTCGATAGATTAAAGTTTAATCGTTATTTGATCAATCAGTTAATCAATTGAATATAGAGTCATAACTTTAATCATTGTTATTGGGTGCACTGTGTAGCCCTATTGTTTTATAGGCATTACTCAATTAGCATTATGTTGTTAACTATTTGTAAAGGCGATTAATCATACCCTATCCGTCTTTTCTTTCCAATAAAACTAATACTTCCATATGCGCTGTATGAGGAAACATATCAAATAATTGAACTTTCTTAAGTTGGTAATCCGATAATAAGCGTATATCTTCAACTAATGATGATAAATTGCAGCTAGAATATAAAATATAATGAGGTTTAACTTGAGCTAAGAATTGCATTAATGTTTCACCTCCCCCTCTTCTGGGTGGATTGAGTAATACTAAGTCAGGTATATTCTGTTGTCCAATGCTATACCGGGTTGCATCTAATGATTTAAAGGTAAGATGAGTAAAACCCATTTCATGTGCTGAGCGTGAAGCACACTCTATTGCATCTTGGCTAATTTCTATTCCCGTCAATTCTATATTCTTGTTATCTGAAGAATTGACTAAATGTAAACCAAATCCGCCTACCCCACAAAACAGATCCCAAATGGAGCTTATTTTTAAATTATTTACCCAATCACTTGCTGTTTGATAAAGATTCTTAGCAATATTGGTATTGGTTTGAAAAAAGCTTTTAGCTTTAATATAAAGGGGAATGTGATTCAATGTAAAATTCAAATAACTATTTTGGGTAAGAACAATTTCTTCTTCACCTTCTAAAATAGCTGAATGATTAGGTTGAATATTTATTGAAACAACCTGTAAATTTTCAATTTTGTTTTGAAGCTGTTGAAGTGAATTTCTGATTTTCTCAACAAACTTGTGTGATCTCATCACAAATCGAATCATAAAACCATTTGTTTCTTCGGTGGTACTTTCTGTAATGATGACAAACTTCAATTCCCCTTTTCGCTTATTAATATTATAAGGAACTAAACCTTGTTTACGGATGTACGTTCGTACTATTTTAAGAATATTTTGCATACTGGTGGTATAAAGCGGACAATCGCAAAGATCAATAGCTTCATTACCATTTACCATACCCAATATCGGTTTTTCAACAGTGCCAAGTACGGCCATTTTTGCCTTATTACGAAAAGCTACTTCTGAGCTAGCAACAGGCGGCTTAACCTCTTTAGGGTTAAACTCCGTTATTTTTTCTGATAAATTACTCTGTTTTTCTTGAAGTTGGGTGGCGTAAGAATAATTGATCCAGTTACATGATAAACATTTTTTTTGCTGATAATAGCGACACTGCATTATAGTCATAACCTCGTTTTATAATAAGTTATTATATAATTAAATTGTTTCAAAGATTAGTTATTTTAAGCCAAACCACAAAAGACAGCCTGATATTGACTTTTTGAAAATAAAAATTAATTATTTATCAAAAAGATATTTAATTATTTCATTACCAAGGTTTGACGTCATAGCGCTATATGATAGGATATAGCCATTAACATTACAGGAACAATTTAATGTCTATTAAGTTAAAAACGCCAACAGAAATCGAAAAAATGCGTATCGCTGGCAAACTTGCTGCCGATGTATTAGAAATGATCGAACCCTATGTCAAGCCCGGTATTACGACAGGTGAACTGGATAAAATCTGCTATGAATATATTGTCAATGTTCAAAAAGCTATCCCTGCAAATATCGGCTATAGCGGTTATCAACATACAAGCTGTATTTCAATCAATGACGTTGTTTGTCATGGTATCCCAAGTTTTGATAAAAAAATAAAAGATGGTGACATACTTAACATTGATGTCACTGTTATCAAAGACGGTTATCACGGTGACACATCAAGAATGTATATTGCAGGAAAACCAACCGTTGCTGGCGAAAAGTTGTGTGAAGTGGCACAAAATAGCTTGTATGAAGCGATTAAAATTATTCAGCCAGGTATTCGATTAAGAGAAATCGGTAAAACAATTCAAAAATATGTAGAAAAATTTGGTTTTTCATCTGTTAGGGAGTATTGTGGCCATGGAATCGGTGAAGTTTATCATGATGAACCGCAAGTGCTGCATTATGATGCTGATGACGGTGGAGTTATTTTAAAACCGGGTATGACATTCACTATAGAACCTATGGTAAACACAGGTGATTGGCGTACTCGAACAATGAAAGATGGTTGGACCGTAAAAACCAAAGATCATGGACTTTCTGCTCAATATGAACACACTATTTTAGTGACAGATAATGGTGTTGAAGTATTAACGCTACGCAGTAATGAAAACTTCCCTCGAGTAATCGAACACTAAAACTGATGATTCAACAATAAATTTATTGTTGAATCATGATTATCTTCTCTAATTCATCTTAATAAAGTAATGTATAAAGTTTACGACGATAAGAAGCCGCTAACGGATTACTTGTGCCTAACGCTGCTAAAAGGTCAAGTAAGGTTTTCTTAACTTGTCCATCACCTGCATTAAGATCTTGAGTAAGAGGCTTAAATAGTAATTCAAGTGCTTCTTCTTGCCGTCCTACTTGCATTAATTGCGATGATAATTGGATCATCAACTCTACATTATCCGGGTGTTTTTCTAATTCAGCTTGTAATAATTGCAATTCGGGAGAATTTGCAGCTTGTTCCAATAACTCAATTTCAGCTTGTAAACCATGATAGGTAGTATCCTGATCTTGCAATGGAACAGAAGCTAAAACATCTTTTGCTTCCGCTAGCTGCTTTAATGCTATCTGTGCTTTGGCTAACATGAATGCAATATCGGATCTTGGTTTACCTAAATGATCCTTTAAATTCTTCCATGCTTGTCTTAATAATGGCAAAGCTTCTTCGTATTTTTCTTCATTAAATAGATTTTGTGCTTCAATTAACTTAAGTTCATCTTCATTAGGCAACACTTTAGTAAGTAATTCACGAATTTTTTCTTCGGGTTGAGGCCCTTGAAAACCATCGAGAGGTTGGCCATTTTGGAATAAATAAACGGTCGGAATGGCACGTAACCCAAATTGAGCAGCCAACATCTGTTGCTCATCACAATTGACACTCGCTAAAATAAATTGACCATGATATTCATCAGCTAATTTAGTCAATGTTTGTGTCATTTCTTCATAATTTGGGCTTCTTGGTGACCAAAAGTAAAATAACACAAGCTGTTTAGTTGATTTTTCTAAAATTTCTTGAATATTTTGTTCATTAACATCAAAAATAAAAGGGTTTTGCATATTATGTCCTATGAATATTGAGATTCATTATTTATTGAGTAAAATTCTATCCATTAATCTATCTGGAAGCAAACGTTTGCCAATCGCCGCTAACTGGGTTACTTTTGTTACCCTGTAACGTATTTTAGGTTTGCGATGTTCAAGGGCATGATATAAACATGGCAAAACGGCCTCGGGCGGTAAGGTAAATCGTTTAGCTATTGGTGGATTTTCAATCCGATGTGTTTTTTCTGTTTGATTGACATTTTTTGAAAAAGCTGTTGTTAATGGACCGGGTTCAATCAAACACACTTTAATATTTGTATTGGCTAATTCAAGTCTTAATACATCCGACCAGGCTTCTAAAGCATACTTACTGGCTGAATAAGCACCTCGTCCCGGTGTTGCAATAATACCAACGATTGAACTGGTTTGTATGATTCGTCCTTCATTATGTTCAATCATGGCGGGTAAGAGCAGTTGAGTTAATTGATGAACACCAAAAAAATTAGTTGCAAATTGAGATTCTAACTGCTCACGACTGATTGTATTTAATCGACCATATACACCAAATCCAGCATTATTAAATAAACCATATAACTTGTTATTGGATAATGCTAACACTTCCTTAGCAGCTTGAGTGACAGATTCAGGATTATTGAGATCAAGAATCACTGCTTCAAATCCTTGCTCAATAAGTTTTTTTTGATCCTCGTCTTTACGGCAAGAAGTAATAACACGATATCCTCGTTGTTTGAGTGCAACAGCCGAAATCAGCCCTATTCCACTTGAACAGCCCGTTATAAATATTGTGCGCAATTCTCTTCTCCCAGATAGTTGTATGTTGTCAAGTTAGCCTATAGCAATTATGATATCACATCTTAATTTAAGTTACTTAACGTTAGTCATGAGGATCGTATGAGAATCGCTATCATTGCCGCAATGGAAGAAGAAGTTGCGATATTAAAAAGTAAAATTACCCATTATAGAGTGGAACGCCATCTAAATTGCGATTTTCATCTTGGAAAAATAGCCAATTGTGAAATTGTACTTCTTCAATCAGGCATTGGAAAAGTCGCAGCAGCATCAGGAACCACCCTATTATTAAACAATTATCAAGTTGATGCGGTTATCAATACTGGCTCAGCAGGTGGACTTTCAACGGCATTAAACATTGGCGATATCGTGGTATCGAAAAATGTATTTTATCATGATGTGGATTTAACTGCGTTTGGTTATCAACCAGGTCAAATGTCAGGATGCCCGATTGCATTTGAGGCAAGTGAAACTTACCAAACATTAGCCAAAGAGTGTATTAAAAAACAAGGGGTCAACGCTATTGAAGGATCGATCGGTAGTGGTGATGCATTTATCAATGGAAAAACCAATCTGGAACGAATTAAGCAAACATTTCCCAATGCTATCGCTGTTGAGATGGAAGCGGCTGCTATTGGTCATGTTTGTTGGTTATATCAGATACCTTTTGTGGTGGTTAGAGCAATTTCGGATAATGGTGATAGTGAATCAGCCGTTGATTTCCAATCTTTCTTAAAATTGGCTGCAACACAATCTTCATTGATTGTCGAATCAATGCTAACTGAACTTGCTTAATTGTTGTCAAATTTAGACATTGATAATTGAAAAACATGTCATATTAAATGAGCAGATCATATCTGCTCATTAGCAACATTTATTGACAATAGGGTTCAAATAAAGGTTTTCGCCAGCCTGATAAAATTTCTGGATCCTGCCCTATTTTATCAATCTTCCACTTCACGTATTGGTTTATTAATCGTCTGGATAGTAACAAATCTGCATTAAGCCCTGTTTGTGAGGCAATCTGGACAGCTGCATTTTTTAGTTGATCTGTAATCATCTTATAATCAGGATAACTATTAATACGACGTATTGCTGGAATGTCTGGAATAGGTTCCGATAAAATATTCAGAATCTGTTGGCCATATAACCGAATCTCTTTTCCATGCAATCCTAATTTATCGAGTTCTGACAAGGATGAGGGTGAATAACGAGCTATTTTCCACAATACCTCTTCTTTGACCACAAAGTTTACAGCAATATCTTGCTGCTTAGCTAATTGATAGCGCCAACTCGCTAATTTATATAACTGCCCTAAACTCTTACCTTTCAATTGCCAGCTATTTTTAATACTCAGGTAAGCATCATCTGGATTGATCACCTCACATTTGCGACCAATAACCATTTGACACTCTTGATAAGCGGCAACTAAATAATGGTTGCTGATTAATTGTGATTTAAGTTTTTGCATTAACGGAAACAGGTATATCACATCATTAATCGCATATTGACACTGTTTGTCTGTCAATGGTCGTTTCAACCAATCTGTACGGGTTTCACTTTTATCAAGATCAATATTGAGATATTTTTTAACTAAACTGGCATAGCCACTACTTAATGGATTATCTAAAAAAGATGCAAGGACTTGACTATCAATGATTGGCGTTGGGACACAATCAAAATGATGCATAAATACTTCAATATCTTCACTGCAAGAATGAAAATATTTTTCAATGGCATCATTTCGAAAAATGTCGATTAAACATTGCCAATCGGTGATTGCAATAGGATCGATCAAGGCAGCAAATTCACCATTAAATACCTGAAGTAAGCCTAAATGAGGATAAAAAGTTCGAGTTCGAACAAATTCAGTATCCAATGCAATAGCTGCACTATTTTTGATTTTTGAACAATAATCAGCGAGTTGTTCATTATTTATAATAAATTGATAAGTCAATATTAATTACCTATTCTAAAGAATGATTTGATTGTTCTTTGTTATTATCAAACGTCACATCAATGACAACAATTTCTGAACGTGTCATTAAGCGTAAAGGTATACTTCCAAAGCCATAACCGCTACTTACAATACTGGTAAACTGTTTTTCTATATCATGATATATCCCATCAGCATTTTTATAAATAACAGATAACAAAAGATTGATTGGAAAAAGTTGCCCACCATGCGTGTGTCCTGAAATCATTAAATCAACCCCGGCGTTAGCTGTTTCATCAAGATTTTTGGGTTGATGATCTAATAAAATGATGGGTGTAGACGTATCAGCAAACATCATTAAATCAGCAAGTTCCGCTCGTTTTAAATCATACTTACTCGATGAAAAATCTTCTCGACCAATTAACGTGATATTCAAATCACTAAGGTACACAATATCATCTCGTAAAACGCGCATATTGGCAGCTTTAAACGCATCAACAATATCCTCGCCATGAGGATGTTCTTTATTAATGGCTAGATATTCATGATTACCAAAAATAATATAGGTACCATATTTCGATTTCAATTGTGAAAATTGTTTATTAAAGTCAGTTTCTGTAAATGATTTTAATTGTTTATCTAGCGTATCACCCGTGATAACGATAAGATCGGCATTAAGTTTGTTAACTTCGTCCACCATTTGCTTGATAAATTTACGCTGGGTTAAGCCATTAAGATGAATATCACTTAATTGAACAATACGTAAATGATCAACATTAGCCTGTTTATTAATCGTAACTTGATAATTTACTATTTTAGAATTAGTCGCCATTTGATGACCAAATATAAACAGTACAATTACGCAACCGACATAAACATAACTCACCCAAAAATCGGGTTTAAATCTTTTTCTACTTATTAAGTGAATAAAGTCAAAAAGCAATGTCGCATAAACAAAACAGATAGTTAAACTGAATAATATGCCAAAAAAGGCCGGAAAATCATTCAATACTTTTGACAGGATAAATGTGGTAGCTATGGTTGCTAATGCTAACCAATAAGCCAATTTCAAATAACCATTTAAATGAAAATCTAGCCAAAATAACCACCGTTTACCTAAGTAAATAATGACTAAAATACTCATCAAACTTATAAAAAGAATAACAAAATTCATAATGCTTCAAACAAATTAACTTAAAAAAGTGGTATCATAACAGAATTATTTTTTATTCGTTATCTATAACTTCAACTTTTATGAATTCAAAAATAGATCAATTATTTTCAACCCCTATCGATAAATTAGGTGACTGGACTTTTGATGAAAAAGTTGCTGAGGTGTTTCCAGATATGGTTCAACGCTCGGTGCCGGGTTATTCGAATATTATTTCTATGATTGGTATGTTGGCTGAACGATTTGTCCAACCGAATTCAATGATTTATGACTTAGGTTGTTCATTAGGTGCAGCAACGCTCTCTATTCGTCGTAATATTAAACATGAAAATTGCCATATTGTGGCTATTGATAATTCGTTACCGATGGTTGAACGTTGTAAACGCCATATCGACGCCTTTAAGGCTAATACGCCCGTTGATGTAATCTGTGACGACATCTGTAATATCCAGATGCAAAATGCATCCATGGTTGTTCTCAATTTTACATTACAATTTTTAACACCCGAATCCCGACAACAAGTCTTGAATAAGATTTATCAAGCATTAAACCCCAATGGTATATTGGTATTATCTGAAAAATTTAGTTTTACTGATTCAACTATTGATGACTTACTGTTCAATATGCATCATGATTTTAAACGTGCGAATGGCTACAGTGAGTTAGAAATTAGTCAAAAGCGTAATATGTTAGAAAATGTCATGCTGACTGATACTGTCGAAATCCATAATGAACGCTTAACCAAAGCAGGTTTTACACATATTAACACCTGGTTCCAATGTTTCAATTTTGGTTCTATCATTGCTATAAAATAGCCGTTATTTAGGATAGTTATCAATCCATATATCAGTCAAAAATCAAATTAATAAGGACACAAAAGAATGATCGATTTTGGTGATTTTTACCAGATTATCGCAAAAAATAGGCTCAGTAGCTGGCTTGAAGTATTACCGGCACAATTAGCCAATTGGCAAAAACAAAACTTAGATAGCCGTTTTACACAATGGCTAAATAGTATTAAACACTTACCTGTTATAACGCCCTATCATATAGATTTATTGCATAGTGTCAGCGTAAAAACGCAAACTCCTCTTTCAACTGGGGAACAGCAACGTATCACTCAGCTATTAAAAAACATGATGCCTTGGCGCAAAGGACCATTTCATTTTTATGGTATAGATATCGATACTGAATGGCGTTCTGATTGGAAATGGGAACGTCTTATTCATCATATTGACAATTTAGAAGGTAAACTTGTTTTAGATGTTGGTTGTAATAGTGGGTATCACTTATGGCGAATGATTGGCGCTGGGGCTAAACTTGCAGTAGGCATCGATCCTATGGCTCTTTATTTATGTCAATTTGAAGCCGTCAGAAAATTATTAGGTGATGATAAACGAGCACATTTATTACCACTTGGCATTGAAGAGCTACCAAAGCTTAATGCTTTTGATACGGTATTTTCGATGGGTGTTTTATACCATCGCCGTTCGCCTCTTGATCATCTTT
Organism: Gilliamella sp. CG35; assembly: GCF_046635745.1. Taxonomy (NCBI): domain Bacteria; kingdom Pseudomonadati; phylum Pseudomonadota; class Gammaproteobacteria; order Orbales; family Orbaceae; genus Gilliamella; species Gilliamella sp. CG35. The sequence continues at coordinate 139,410 of NZ_JBIDFH010000003.1, read as the reverse complement.
ACCAGTTAAAAGATCAGCTTGTTGATGGTGGACAATTAATATTAGAAACACTCGTTATTGAAGGTGACTTACATCAAGCGCTTATGCCAGGTGAACGTTATGCACAAATGCGCAATGTTTACTTTATTCCATCGGTACCTACCATGATAAATTGGCTGCAAAAATGCGGTTTTAAAGATGTCAGAATGGTGGATATTTCACAAACTAGTTTAGAAGAACAACGTAAAACCGATTGGATGACGTCTGATTCACTTGCTGATTTTCTCGATCCAAATGATCTGAGTAAAACCATTGAGGGTTATCCTGCCCCAATGCGAGCGGTATTTATTGCACAAAAATAGCTTTTTACATTAGTGAAAATTTATTTAAATTGTAATAAACAATCCTATCAAAATACTGTTTTATCTTATGTTAAAGCAAACACCGCCAAAATAAAAAAACAACAACAAGTAATAAACAAAAAAACGGGCTTAATACCCGTTTTTTTATACCTATTTTTCGCTTAAACAAATTGTTTATTGCACACCCGGTACCGTAAAATGCATAATTAAAAGCAACGTTGGTAAAATAAATATGGATAAAATTGTTGAAGCAAAAAAGATACTTGATGCTTGTTCTTGCTCAACATTCCAATTATAAGCCAAAATAACGGCTGTTGATGCTGTTGGCATAGCTAACAAGAATACTAACTCTTCCGCCTCCATACCCGTAATACCAAAAAGGTTTACCGCAATTAAAGCTACTACTGGTGTAAAGAAGCTTTTTAAAATCACATTGATAATCAACGGTTTTGAAAAATTCAATTTAACACCATAGATACCTACCCCAACGGCAATTAACGAAATAAAGTTACAAGCATTCGACATGATATCAAAGGTATTAAAGACAAAATGTGGTAACCATTTTGTTCCATCTGTAACACTGACAATTAAGCCCAGAATGACCGCTAAAAACATTGGTTTCATTAACGAGTTTTTCACTGCGCTAAATACCATGTTGCCCGTTACTTTTCCGCCAGATATTTTCGTATCACACAATTCCAATAAGAAAATCGTCATTGGTATCAATGATAACGCCACCACAAAATTCGCTACAGCGACTGAAATGGTTGACGATGCACCTAACATCAATGTTAAAAATGGTACGCCCATTCCCCCCATATTCGGGAAACAACATAACATCGCGTTCATCGCTGTTGATTTTAAATCTTTATGTAAAATGTATTTATTGGTTAAAAAACAAATTATCCATAAAAATGACATTGTACAGAAAAATGCAATCATCCAAATACCGTTGAATATTTCAGACGGCTTAGCATGTGATGTATGCACAAAAAGCAATGCCGGAAATACAAAGTTTGACACTAAACCGGATAATAGCTTCTTGGAGTCTTTGGTAAAAATATTCTGATGAACACATAACCAACCAAGAAAAATTAATAAAAACACCGGAAGACAAGAACTAACAACTTGCCCTACTGCAGACCAAATTAGATTCATTTTTTTTAAAACTCCTAAAATAATATTACTTAAAATACATATTCGGTAATTGGTCGGTAACTTTGGATTAGAATTTATATTTATAGACCGAGCTAAAATAAGTAGGTAATAAAACTGAACATGACCCAGTTATAATAAAACTAGCGCCAAAACCTTTTTTTCAGTTTTTTAAAAACTTGATATAACTAAATGTTGTTTTACGCACTTTGTGTTTTTGAAAAATATTTTTAATACGACAACCCTTGCTATATTTAAATGTCAAATAACATAACTTGGAAAATATTATATCTGATTCTTTTCGCCCTTGTGTCGAGCTGACAATACTGACTGTCTAAAAAAACAAAAAATCGCAACAAATATTATTGATATATATCAATATTTGTATTTTATTCTTATAAAAAACAAAAGATTAGAAAATAAAAAAAACGAGCGTTAAATTAGAGTAAAAATCAAAATTAAGCTAAAACAAACTAAATAGCGCTTTTTATCATCGATAACCAATCAAAATTGCATCAGGCGTAGTTAGGTTAACAAATTGACTTTTTGTATTATTTCGATAAGTCACACTTAAAGTTTACCTTTAGTCTCTTATATAAGGGCTGTGAACAAAAATACAAGGTATAGTGAATTATGTTGTAAATTAATTAATAAATAATCAATATAATGTAAACTATTTAAGTGGTTTTGTAAAATGCCGTAATGTAATTTAAATCAATTATTATGATAGCTTGCGATTTTGTTCTTTATTTTTTGCAACAATACAAATTCAATCCTGCCATTATTTCAACTATTCTTGATTCAGATCGTCAAACTTACTGGTTCGTTAAAATATACTTATCATCCATTACACATGGTCATTTTTTGTCACATTGCTAATTTTTTACAGTGTTTTTCATTGAATCAAGAATTTTATACTGTATATTTATACACTATTCGTTTTTTATCACGAATACTACTACATAGTATAAATTTTACCTGTATATTTTTAGGAGAAACGTTCTTGAGTAAATCCTGTATTGTGCTAGGAACCGTTGATAGCACTATCAAAAATTACTTACCTTTGGTTGATACCCCTGTCAGGGCTGGCTTTCCATCGCCTGCTGATGATTATTTAGAAGCCAAACTGGACTTAACCGATCACTTAGTTAAACACCCAAGTGCTACTTATTATATTAAAGCACAAGGTGAATCAATGATTAACTATGGTATTTTTAGTGGTGATCTTTTAGTAGTAGATCGTTCATTAGCACCCCAAATAGAAGATATTGTCGTTGCAGCTGTTGACGGTGAACTAACATGTAAGTGCCTGGGACTTATTGATGGACAACATTATCTATTATCAGGCAATGAACTTTATCCCCCTATTTCATTAGCGGGTAAAGAAGTCCATATATGGGGCGTTGTTATACACACTATTCATTCTTTACGAAAACGTGGTCATGCATGATTGGGCTGATTGATTGTAATAACTTTTATGCTTCGTGTGAGCGTGTTTTTAACCCTAAATTAGAAGGAAAACCAATTGGCATTTTATCCAATAATGATGGATGTGTCATCGCACGCTCCAATGAACTTAAACCTTTAGTACCAATGGGTATGCCTGCCTACCAAATTGAGGCTAACATTCGAAAACAAATTACATTATTAAGTTCTAACTATGAACTTTATGGCGATATGAGCCAACGTGTTTTTGATACTGTCAGCCATTATACTGCCGATATTGAACCCTACTCTATTGATGAAGCTTTTATTAAACTGGCGGGATTTAGCGATGTTACAACCCATTGTCAACATTTAAGGGCAATAGTAAAACGTGATACGGGAATTCCGGTAAGTATTGGCATTGCATCAACCCACACGTTAGCAAAGTTGGCAAACCACATTGCAAAAAAGCAGCCTATTTATCAAGGGGTCTATTGCCTTCCTAACGATTCAGCCTTACTTGATCAGATTTTAAAATCATTTCCTGTTGATGAAATTTGGGGCGTTGGCAGACGCATAGCCAAAAGATTGCAAACATTAGGTATTCATACTGCGTGGGATCTGCGTCAGGCAGATTTAAAACAAATTAGACAACAATTTTCCGTCGTGCTTGAACGTACCATATTAGAGTTGCAAGGTATTAACGCTATTGAATTAGATGACATTGCAACACCTAAAAAAAACATTATGACATCACGTAGTTTTGGGCAGTTAACAGATGAATTATTTGATTTGCAAGAGGCCATTCGTATTCATGCCAGTCGAGGCGCTGAAAAACTAAGACAACAAAAATCGATTGCTAATGCTGTACTTGTTTTTTTGAAAACAAATCGGTTTCGTCAAGACTTAATTCAATACAATCCCTCGATTGTCGTACCGCTACTATCACCTACTGATGATTCAAGAGTAATTATTCATGCGGCACAACAGGGACTAACAACAATTTATAAAAAAGGATTTTTATTTATGAAGTCAGGTGTTATGTTACTCGATTTAAAAGCTAAAGATAGCTTTTGCCAATCTGACTTATTTGCTTTAAATAGTCTGCCAGTCTTACAGCAAAAAAATGATAACTTAATGAAAACAATCGATACCATTAATCAAAAAATGGGTAAAAATACCATTCAATTAGGCGGAAGTAGAAAAACCGCACCTTGGCAGATCAAACGAGAACGGCTTAGCCAACGTTACACAACACGTTGGGATGAATTACCATTAGTTAAATGATAATTAGCAACAAAAATAACCAATCATTATAACGAAGAATAATGTTGTAAATTTTTGCATTTCCAACAGAAAAATCTAAATTACGTTTTTTTATCATAATAAACGTTAAGATAAATAACGATTGGGCATATAAAAATAGTCATAACATGCAAATTTGATTTTTTACTCATAAAATTTATTTTACAAAAAGTTAACGTTTTGATTAAAATATGTTAACTTTATCGAGTTGTTAGCGTGTATTAAATGCATACTAACAGTTCAAAAATAAGTCAAAAAAGAAGAATATACAGTGCTAAAGTATGTCTTCAAAATGCTTATCCAGAAATAACAAAGCTCGAAAAAACAGTTTTAAACGAAATAAATAGCTTTATTTTGAGTAATTAAAATACGTTAAATAAATATACATTTTCACATAGATTATGTTTGATAGGTTATGGCATTGCTTATAAAAAGTTGTGAATTAATTTTTTAGTAACAAAGCTTTATAAGAAAATTTCCATTAAAGGCCACAACTTTTTGGACATTGGCTTACATTTTTCCATAACCAACTGGAGTACTAAATGTGTAAAAAATTTTTGTGACCTTATTTATTGTTTGCTTATACGTTAATAGATTCAGTGTATGAAACATAAATTTTATAACAGAACGATATACTGAACAACGTCAACATGTTTTTCATCATCACGATAAAAAATACACGAAAGTAATGGGGCAATTAGGATGAATAATACCGCAGTAGAAATTGAAAAACTTAAACAGTTAAGTGAAGCAAATAGTAACAGCAATTATATCTCAATTTACACCTCTAAAAAGCAACAAAATTTATCAAATATACCAATTTTAAAGCCTTTACTGATAATTATATTAAGTGGTTGCAAAGTGATTGGTAATGAAAAAAAACTAGCCTGCAATACAGGAGATTTTATTTTTTTCACCGATGTTCAATCAATGAACATGAGAAATATACCCGCAAATACGAATTATTTTGCATTACTTATTAATTTTGAATTTTCTGATTTTAATGATACATCAATCAACATCAATACAAAGAAAACCAATGAGTATACCGCAGGGAAAGCAAATTCTGCCTTTTATAAATGTGTTTCACAAATGATAGAATGCTTAGAATGGGCATCTGATGACATCATTACAAATCGTAGAAAAGAAATTATTAAACTGTTAGTCCATTCCGGTTATGAAAATTTGGCATGTTTACCCAATCGAAAAGAAACCACGCAAAAAGTAATTGAAATATTTAATAAAAAAGACAATAAAAAAATAACCATTGATGAAATTTGCAAAGAAATCTGCATGAGTAAAGCAACGTTGTATCGAAAATTGAAACTTGAAGGGGAAAATATACAAAAAATTAAGGAAAAACTCGTGATGGGACAAGCGCTTCATTTATTACAAACCTCTAATTTTTCAACAGAATATATCGCTGAAATGATAGGATATTCTTCGTCCACTCGGTTTTCACAAAGATTTAAAGCTAATTTTGGATTAACGCCAAGAGAATTAAAAAACACCAAACGAAACTAATAAACATTTCATCATTTATTCCATTAAATGGAAACCACGTTAAGAATGAATATTACTTTCGCTGGTAAACATGCTAGTTCTAGTAATTGAATAAATGGTGGAACTTTAAAGATTTTAATATCTATCTTGATAGATAGACATACAGGAATTAAGGTTGAATCAGCCTTAATTCAAAACAAAAATAATACAGCCTTTACTTATTTCGTGACGTTTACTGAAAATTTGTGAAAACTATTAGCGACAACAAGACCACTAAAATTAAATTAACGAAATAGCGCTGAATTTCATCATATGAAAACCATTAAATTTTCATACAACAGTCTTAAATGACAAACACAAGCATTAATTTATTTACTACTCAAGAAAATAACATTGCCAAAACTGTTAATCTTAACCCATTATGTTTATTAGGATTTAACACTTGTAGCTGGCTAAATTTGCGGTAAATTTTAACAATAACTGATATAAAAGAAATGACATTTACATTCATTTTAGTGACAAAATCATTCATATTTATAAAATTATGAAAATATTTGGCGTAACAACCCAATATTAATGACAAACATTAAGTTAGCTCAATAAACGAAGATTGCAATTTTATTCACTGATCGGTTTAAGTAAATATGATTGATTCAAGATGATAATGACCATTATAGAAGATGAAGGCAATTAAATTGAAAAAATAATAAACCATAACCAACTCATTAAAAATCAATCGATTGCTTATGGTTTATCAGCATATAGCAAGTGACTTACGATCCCATATTAACAATTGAGCTACGGAAACGTCTTAATGCTATAAAGAAAAAGACCGATCCAATTCCAATTAACCATACATAGGATGTCCACACAACACTCAACCCTGCACCACGATATAGTATGGCTTGCCCTAATTCGACAAAATGCGTTGTTGGGGCAATCATCATAATATTTTGTACTACTTCAGGCATACTTTCCCTTGGTGTACTACCACCGGACAACATTTGCAACGGTAATAAAATTAAAATTAACAACATGGCAAATTGTGCCGTTGATTTGGCTATGGTTGCCATAAAGATCCCGAGTGACGTTGTCACAAATAAATGTAAAGCGGCTCCAATCAAAAATAACGTAATTGAGCCATTAATTGGAACATTAAGCCAGCTTTTTACCACCAATAGTAATGCCACCCAAGTTGAGATTAAGACCACTAATCCCATTGACCATACCTTAGATATCATTATTTGAAACGGTGTGACAGGCATGGAAAGCAGATGATCAATAGTGCCATGTTCACGTTCTCGCATTAATGCAGCTCCGGTTAAAATAATGGATAACGTCGTCACAATATTAATTATTTCCATTACCGAGCCAAACCAAGAGCGAGTTAAATTCGGATTAAATGAGGTATGAACTTGAATATTGACAGGTAAATCCGTTGCTTTGCTGTAACGATTAACATACTCTGTCACTTCACCCGTGATGATTTGTGTGATATAACCATTCCCTACAAAAGCTTGCCCCATTCGAGTCGCATCGATATTTAATTGAATTTCAGGACTTTGATTGTTCAACACATCACGCTGAAAATTAGGCGGAATATTTAAAGCAAAGGTATAACTATCGGTATCCATGCCTCGATCCACCTCATCCATTGAGTATAATTTTACAGGTTGATTAAACATCGGCGGATAAAAAGCCGCAACAATTTGTCTTGATAACGGTGAATCATCTTCATCAACCACCGCTATTGAGGCATGATGAAGCGAGTCAGATGTTGCTGTAGCGGCAATATAAATATCAAACGTAAAACAGTAACCTATTAACAGAAGCATGATAGGATCGCGTAATAGTCCCCATAATTCCTTAATACCTAATCGATAAATATTAATTAAGCTTTGCTTCATAACTACCCTTCCTGTTTTTTAAGAAGAAAAATACTGGCGCACAACACAACAGGAATAGTGACTAATAATGCGAATAAAGAATTGTGTAAATCATTAAAACCCAGTGCTTTATTAAATACACCTCGTGCAATGATTAGCATATGTGTTGTTGGATAAACTTCACCGATATAACGCCCACTCCCCTCCAATGAAGCCACAGGATTGAGTAAACCCGAAAACTGAATAGCAGGTAACATAGTGCCGACACAGGTTAAAAATATCACTGCAATTTGACTACGTGTAATTGTTGACGCCAACAGCCCAAGTCCCGTTGAAATAATACAATAAGCTAAAGCAGCCAGACACAAGGTAAATAAACTGCCTTTGATTGGCACGCCAAAAATAGTAATCGCCATAAACAGCAACAGCAAAAAACTAAACATAGAAATAACAATATAAGGTACTTGTTTACCTAATAAAAATTCAGCACGCGTTACAGGGGTAACATATAAATTAATAATCGATCCCATCTCTTTTTCACGGACAACCGATAAAGCTGCCAGCATGGAAGGAATCATCAATAATAAAATAGGAATAACCGCCGGTACCATTGACGGTAAGCTTTTTACATCAGGATTATATCGATACCGCGTCTCAATATTCGCCAAACTGGTTGAATCTTTTCCCGACATTTCTTTCACTTTTTGACTTAGCCAAGCAAGATGCATACCTTGTACATAGCCTTTAATGGTTTCTGCGCGTAGTGGCATGGCACCATCTATCCAAACACCAATATCAACGGAATCACCACGTTGAATATCTCGTCCAAAATTAGGTGGAATTTCAATCGCTAACGCAATATCATTACTTCGTAAACGGGCATCCATATCGGCATAATCCGTTATAGGTGGCCTTTCAACAAAGTAACGTTTGGAACCAGACAAATTAAGCGTATAGTTTTGACTGATTTCACTTTGGTCACGATCTAGCACGGCAAAACGTAAATTTTCGACATCTAGCGTAATCCCATAACCCATAACGAGCATTAAGATTGCTGACCCCATTAATGCCAACATCGCACGTAAAGGATCTCGCGACAGTTCAAGTGTTTCACGCCATAAACAACCAATCATCCGTGTTAAACTAAATCCTTGAAGATGATTCGCTGGTGGGATGACTGTTTGGGATTTGTCAGCGGTAACTGGAGCTTCGGTCGATTTTTGTTGTGCATCGCTATCGTCAGCACCTGCATCAACTAGATAGCGGATGAAGGCATCTTCTAAAGTCGACGCGTTTTTCGATGCAATAATATTATCGGGAGTATCACTTGCCAACACTTTCCCCGCATGCATTAAAGAAATTCTGTCACATCTTGCGGCTTCATTCATAAAATGGGTAGTAATAAAAACCGTTACTTTATCTTTACGGGATAATTCGATGATCAAACGCCAAAAGTCATCTCGAGCAATCGGATCGACGCCCGATGTCGGTTCATCTAAAATTAATATTTCTGGGTTGTGCACAACGGCGACCGATAAAGATAAACGCTGTTTAACCCCTAAAGGTAAGCTATCAGGTAGATTTTGAGCATCTTGTTCTAATCCAAACCGTTTAAGAAGTTCAGAAACACGTTCAGGTATTTTACTTTCTTCAATGCCAAATAAACGTGCATGTAGCACTAAGTTTTGCTCAACAGTCAATTCACTATACAAAGAAAAAGCTTGAGACATATAACCTAAATGCCGTCTGGTATTAATATCATTGGCATCAACAGGTTTTCCAAATAACCAAGCTTCACCGGACGAAATAGGTAATAAGCCAGTTAACATCTTCATGGTTGTTGATTTACCACAACCGTTTGACCCTAAAAAGCCAAAAATCTCGCCTTGTTTAATCGAAAAATTAACATGATCGACTGCAATAAAATCCCCAAATTGCTTAGTTAGCCCTTTCGCTTCTATCGCTGTTTGTAGATTGTTATTCACATCCAAAGGTGGAATTTCAACGGCTTGATAGCCTTGTTTGGCACTTTCTGGCATCAACTGAATAAAGGCATCGTCTAAATTATCTTTTCCTGTTTGGCTTAATAATGATTTAGGTGTGCCGGTTTCTAAAATTTTACCGCCATACATTGCAACAAGCCAATCAAAGTTTTGTGCTTCATCCATATAAGCTGTTGCCACAATAACACTCATTTGTGGTCTTTGCTGCCGAATTTTATTAATTAATTGCCAAAATTGCGCTCGGGAAAGGGGATCGACCCCCGTGGTAGGTTCATCAAGAATCAGTAAATCAGGATCATGAATCAAAGCAGAACATAAACTGACTTTTTGTTTCATACCGCCAGATAGTCGCCCTGCTGGTCTTGATAAAAAGGGATAGAGCCCGGTACTTTTTGTTAATTCGTCAATGCGACGTCGGCGCTCTGCGGCATCATTACCAAATAAACGAGCAAAAAATTGAAGATTTTCCTCGACAGATAATGTTGGATAAAGATTTTTACCTAATCCTTGTGGCATGTAAGCAATACGAGTACACACCGCTTTACGATGTGACTTATCTCGCATATCGCCATCTAAAACATAAACTAAACCGTCTTGAATAACATGTGCACCCGCAATCAAAGACAGCAAACTTGATTTACCAACCCCATCGGGTCCAATTAATCCCACCATGCACCTTGGTGGAATAGTTAAACTAATGTTATCCAGCGCACAATTTTTTTCATAATGCAGTGAAACATCGCTAATTTTAACCACTGCATCATCAATAGATTTAGCTTCTGCTAATAAAGCTAAATCCTTATTGTCTGATTCTGACATATGCTATCTCCAATTATTTAGTTGGACATTTGGCTACATCAGATAAATCAGCTGGCCAAGAAGTATTCGGGTTTAATCTCACCCATGCTACACCTGGTAAACCCGTTTTTACTTGATTGATAAAACATTTTAATAATTCAGGATCGAGTTGTGCTTTCACTCTAAACATCAATTTTTGGCGTTCATCTTTCGTTTCAACCGTTTTAGGGGTGAACTGTGCAACACTCGAAACAAACGAAATTTTAGCGGAAATGGCTTTGTCAGGTAAGGCATCTAAAATCAATCTAACCTCGTCACCAATGGCTACTTTGCCCGCTACAGTTTCGGGTAAAAAGAAGGTTAAATAAACGTCATACAAATTAACCAGATTTAGCACTTTACCACCAGAAGGCATCACTTCACCTAATTGAGCAATACGATATTGGATACGACCATCGACAGGTGCAACGAGTGTACTGTCATCAATATCGGCTTGGATTTGTCTGATATTGGCATCAGCAACATTAATGGCTGATTTAGCACTTTCCACACCAGCTTGTGCAACTTCTATTGCGGCATCCGCTGCTGTCACTTGTGATTGAGCGGAATCTAATGCTGCTTTAGCGCTATTGAATTTAGCGGTATCATCATCAAATTGTTGAATGGATAAAGCCCCTTTTTGATAAAGGGTGGTTGTTCGTTGAAGATGTTTTGAAGCGATATCTAAGTCACTTTCACGCTGAGTAACACCGGCTAAAGCCGCAATTTTATCACTCATTTTTAAAGAAACTTGTGCTTTAGCACTTGCCTCATTACTGATAGCTTGAAGGTATTGGGCTTGAGCTTCGTTCAATTTGGCTTGCAACGTATCAGTTTGCATTACAACGAGTGGTTGCCCTGCCTTAACAAAATCCCCTTCATTCACGTTAATTTTTTCAATTCGACCTGCTAATTTTGCAGAAATATTGATTTCGGTTGCCTCAATACGCCCATTTCCACTAGTAAAATCCGCACCATATCCATCCGTTTTTAGTTGCTGCCATGCAATAAAAATAATAGCAAGTATAACGACGGTGATAATAATCCATTTTTTGCTTATTTGTTTCATAACTCATGCCTTGTTCAAGATAATTAATTTATAATCAAGCTTAACGAAATATTGAATCGTTATATGCTATTTAGTAATGATCAAATAATAACAAATGTTTTTTACAAATAAAATCAGCATACAAAATAAACGCAAGAAATGTTAAAAAATTGAAAATCAGTGAATCTTTATCAATTGATCACACCAAATTAATGTTTGCTGGTCATAATGAGTTACTACTAAATTAGTCATGCAGATTAAAAACAGCGTGAAACATAAGCGTTAGTCATAGGCAAATCTTACAGTAAGTGATATGCTTATCATCTTATTAATGGATTTAATTTAATTAGCAATTTAAGGTGATTTTGTATGGCACTGCCCTCTTTTTTAACGCTTTATAGTGAACTGATATCAACCCCAACAATCAGCAATGTAACCAATGAAAAACTCGATTTTTCAAACAAACCTTTAATAGACAAATTAGCAAACTGGTTTGAAGAGTTAGGTTTCAAAGTTGAAATACAGCCCGTACCGAATACTCGCGGTAAATTTAATTTATTAGCGACTTATTCAAATAATGAAAACCAGACACAAGGTGGATTACTGCTTAGCGGCCATACTGACACAGTGCCTTTTGATGAAGGACAATGGACTAAAGATCCTTTCAAATTAACGCAAGAAAACAACAAGTTATATGGATTAGGCACAGCAGACATGAAAGGTTTTTTTGCTTTTATACTTGATGCCTTACGTGATATTGATCTAACCAAACTAACTAAACCTATTTATGTTCTTGCTACCGCTGATGAAGAAACCACCATGGCTGGAGCATCATTTTTTGCTAAAAATACTCACTTACAACCCGATTGTACAATCATTGGTGAACCAACATCATTAATACCGATACGTGCGCACAAAGGCTTTATTTCCAACTCAATCAAAGTCATTGGTAAGTCTGGTCATTCAAGTGATCCAGACAAAGGAATAAATGCGATTGAAGTCATGCATTTAGCTATCGCACAATTGTTAAAACTGAAACAACAGTTTAAAGAACGGTATCATAATGACGGTTTTACTGTTCCCTATCCGACGCTTAATCTCGGGGTCATTCATGGGGGCGATGCAGCAAACCGTATTTGTGGTTGTTGCGAACTAATTATTGATATTCGTGTATTGCCAAATAACGATGTTAATTCGCTTTATCATGATCTCTGTCAGGCTTTACAACCGATCATGGACAAATACCCTAACCGTATTTCGGTTGAATATGAAGTATCCCCAATTCCGGGTTATGAATGTAAAAAAGATCATCCTGCTTTACAGCAAGTTGAAAAATTAGTTGGTCAAACTGCGCAAACCGTAAACTACAGTACTGAAGCGCCCTATTTAAACCAAATTTCACCAACCATTGTATTAGGTCCTGGTTCAATTGAACAAGCACATCAACCTGATGAGTTTATTTCAATGGATTTTTTAAAACCGACTAAAATAGCTATCGAAAATTTGATTAAAGATTTTTGTTTATAAAAAATATCCTTTTCGCCGAAACAGTCGGCGAAAAGGATTAGATATTAAACGTTGAAAAATCACTCGCAATTTCCGTATTAGCAAATATGCTTCTTGCCTCATTAATTAATTTATCATTATCTTTAAGGCTATATCTTGGGCTGATATGGGTCATGATAAGTTGCTTGGCATTGGCATATTTAGCAATCGTTGCAGCATGAACAGTGGTAGAATGCCCTCGTTCTAAGGCTTTTTCTTCCAAAGCATGCTCTTGAGTCGCCTCATGCACCATTAAATCAACATCTTTGGCTAGCGCAATTGAGGCTTGACATGGGACAGTGTCACCAAAAATTGCCAATTTTCGACCTTGCCTTACCGATCCTAAATAATCATTACCATGAATAACACGGCAGTCTTCTAAGGTAACAGTTTTACCGGCTTTCAAAAGTGCATAGTGTGCGCCAATTTCGATATTATCTTGTTTCAATTTATCGATATCTAGACTAGCTGGTAAATCCTTTTCAATAATACGATAGCCAAAGCAAGGAACGCGATGCTGCAACAATGTTGCTTCGACTTTGAACTTTTCATCTTCGAAAACCGTACAGTCTTCTTCAAGCTCAATGATATTGAGTGGATAACTTAACCAAGAGTGACTAATTGCGATAACCGTTTCAATAAATTGCTTCACCCCTTTAGGTGCAATTAAGGTTAAAGCGGATTGATTTTGCATTAAAGAACGCGTGGTTAATACCCCTGGAAGCCCAAACAGATGATCACCATGTAAATGTGTTAAAAAAATCATTTCAAGTTTTGCAAGACTAAATTTAACTTTTTGCATTTGCATTTGAGTGGCTTCACCACAATCAAACAACCATAATTTGCCACGTTCTTGCAAAAGATCTAACACAATACTACTCACATTACGCTCAGCTGTTGGGCAACCAGCACTGGTGCCTAAAAAAGTCAATTTCATAAAACTTAGATATTTTTACGCTCGATTGTTTGTTCACCCCAAAACAGTCTATCTGCTTTTGTTTTAGAAAAGGCAAGTGGCAATACTTCATCACTTCCTTCTGACCAAATTTGTTCAGCAAGCTTTTCATCATTATGCGCTAACTCAAAAATGGCTTCTGCAATTTCTAGAGATGTTTCACGAATTTTTGCCCAAGAACGAAGGTCATGTATTTCTTTTTTGGTTTGATTCATTTTTATACCCCTTTTTTGCAAGATTAGGTGTAAAATACCCTCAATTTACATAAATTACAATAGGTGTATCACTTTATGCTAACGATAATTTCTCCTGCCAAGACCCTCGATTTTCAAAGTCCGCTTATCACAAAAACACACACATTACCTAAATTTATTAAAGATTCTGAGATACTTATTAAAGAGTGTAAAAAATTATCCGCCGACGATTTAGCTAAATTGATGTCAATTAGTCTAAAATTGGCTGAAGTAAATTATGAACGATTTCAACATTGGCATAAAGAATTTAATCTTGAAAATGCCAGACAAGCAATTCTTGCTTTTAAAGGTGATGTGTATGAAGGGCTTCATGTCGACGATTTTTCAGCAGCAGATTTAAAATTTGCTCAATCTCATTTACGGATCTTATCCGGACTTTATGGTCTACTCAACCCCCTTGACCTTATTCAACCCTATCGTTTAGAAATGGGGATACGCCTAAAAAACGGTCATAACAATAATTTATATCAATTTTGGGGAGATAAATTAACCGACCAGTTAAATAATGAGTTTCATAAAACTGCAAATCCAACGTTAATCAATTTAGCCTCGAATGAGTATTTTAAAGCCATTAAACCAAAACAATTAAAAGCGACGATTATCCAACCTATTTTTTTAGATGAAAGTAAAGGTGAATTCAAGGTAATTAGTTTTTATGCCAAAAAAGCACGAGGATTAATGAGTCGTTACATTATCAAAAATAACCTCAATCAACCTGATGATATAAAAAGCTTTAACCTTGAAGGCTATCAATTTGATCCAAAACGATCGACGCAGTTAGAATGGTATTTTATTCGTAAACATCAATAAATAGTAATTATCATATGGCTTTTTTTTCGACGTTAGGACAACAATTTGTCGCAACATTACCGCTATTTATTCTTATTTTATTAGGCTATATAGCGGTTAAATTAGGTCGCTGGCAAAAAACGGTGACCGACAGTTTAACCAAATTCACCTTTTATATCGCATTTCCGATTATGCTCTTTCAAATTATGAGCCATTTTTCCGAGCATTCTGAAATCGATATGAAACTATTATTCGTCTTCTTCGGTAGCTCATTTATTGTTTTTGCTTTAGGCTGCTTAATTGCCTACAAATGTTTTCACCTAAATGGTTCTGAAAGTACGATGTTTGCTATGGGGGGAATCTATACCAATACAGTATTTGTTGGT
This sequence comes from Gilliamella sp. CG35, assembly GCF_046635745.1. NCBI lineage: Bacteria > Pseudomonadati > Pseudomonadota > Gammaproteobacteria > Orbales > Orbaceae > Gilliamella > Gilliamella sp. CG35. Next base: position 123,978 of record NZ_JBIDFH010000003.1, on the reverse strand, counting down.
ATCCCAATCATAAAAATGCTACTGGGTGACAGTGCAATTCCAATTGTTGCGATTATTGTCATCTTTAATGCACTTATTTTATGGATGCTAGCAACCGTATCGATCGAATTTGTACAAATGGGAAAACTTTCCAGCAAAGGATTTATTAAAGCATTCAAAAATGTCACCAAAAACCCTATAATTATAGGCATTTTTGCCGGTATTGCGGTTAATTATACGGGTATCACATTACCTAAATTCATTCAACAATCCACAAAAATGGTCAGTGACATGACAGCACCTTTATCACTTATTGTATTAGGCATGGGGCTGGCCGAATATCAAATCAGGAACAAATTACACATTACCGCAACAATCTGTATGATAAAACTGGCAATACTACCTATTGTTACATTTGTGACAGGAAAACTGTTAGGATTACCCGTATTGGAATTACAAGTTATTGTATTATTAAGCTCAGTATCGATTGCGATTAACTGTTATATGATGGCAAGACAATTTGAGGTATTACAAGGCCCTATTGCATCAAGTTTACTCATATCAACAGCATTATCATCCATAACAACACCGTTGATATTATCCATTATGTTACAATTTGGCTTAACATAATGTTATTTAATTTATTTTGGGGAGTGGCGTTTTATTTTGTGATGAAGTATTAAAGCAAACACAATCACCGCACTTCCAATTGAAAATCGAATCCAGTCAATGGATTGATGCCAAACTACGACATTAACCAAGATGCCTGTTGGAATAACCACGTTATTCATAATCGCTAATGTCCCTGAGTCCACTTTAGTTGCGCCATAGTTCCATAAAAAATAACACAAACCAGAGGCAATCACACCAAGCCAAATAATGATACCCCACTGTAAGTTGGTTGTAGGTAATTTTGAATAATCACCAAACAATAACCAGCCAAGACTAGCAACAAGCACAGCCCCTAAATAGACCCATGCAAAAGCTTGATGTTGGGGCAATGGATAAAGTTCCATAATTCGTTTATATCCAACCTGCCCTAAAGCAAACACAACATTTGCGCCCTGAATTAATAAAAATCCAATAATAAAATCACGACTGATATGATCATAGCGAATAATAGCTGCACCAATAACGGCAATAATAGCCGTTAACAGATAACTATATCGAAGACGATGCCCTTGCAATATGTCATAAATGATCGTGACATAAATAGGCGTTGATATGGTAAAAAGAAGGACTTCAGGTACTGAAATATACTGAAAGGAATTATAATAAAAAAAGTACATAATCCCCAATTGACAGGCTCCAACGCCCATTAACAAAATCATCTGTTTAAAGCGGATACCACGAAATCGAAAAAAAGGAATAAAAGTAATAAAAGCTAACAAAACACGCATCACAACAGCAAACCAAGAGTCAACTTGTCCACTGAGATAAACAGCAATGAGACTGAATGAAAATGACCAAACAATCGTGACAAAAATAAGATAAAACATAAATCACAAATAACAAATTAAATTTAAATTGCACGCATCGTACCAATTCATCATTAACTTGTAAACGATTTATTACAATAATTGGTGACAAATAACGTTAATGATCTAAATTATTCAATCATTCTACACGACTACATTACTTGATAACCTGTATACAAATGATTATTACTCTTCATCGAATACTGCCGTAGCAAAATCCATTCCACAAGTAAAAAGTCTAATGGAAAATAAAATTTCGAATTTTACACCCAATAATCGTAGATATATTGAACTTAATTCAGATATTAAAGGAACATAAACATGATTAAATACAAATCATCCTGTCATGACTCAAGATGTTTCTAAATTGTTGTACAAAAATTTTTCAATATAAAGAATAGTGATAAAACAAAGAAAGGTTTGTTACCCTATTCCGCTATAAAGATACAGTCCGGTGACAGTTAAAGGGCAAAATTCAATCTATCCAAGAAGATTATAAATGGATGGCACTATGAAATTATTGAAGATTTTAATCATAATATTACTAGTAATTAAATTTTTACCAAAATTCTTATTTGTCAGGATGATCCTACCGTTTTTATGGTGTTGAAGAAGCCGAAAGGTTATTATACTTATCCTCTCTGTTATACTTATCTTGAAGCAAATTACCATAAAGGGTTACCAATTGGAATTTGGAAATTTTATAAATTAGATTACCAAGAGAAGCCAGATGGATCTGCTGATCTATCTTCTGCTAAAAAAGGCAAACTTTTGTACACAGAAACCTATAAAGACGGTGAGCTTATCGAACGCAAATTTGTGGATAAAGAAATCGATGAATTGAAGTAACGATAGTGTATGAAACAACCGGTAATTTTACTTATCACCTTATTAGTAAGAACGGTGGTAAGCAAACCAATATAAATGAGTAAATAAAAAAAATAATCATTCAAAACTAATCTTTATTGATTGATAAATTTGATATTAAAAGATGTAAAAAGAAAAATAAACTTTCTTGCTCAACTCTATATAGAAAAACCCAATTTAGAAGTACCTTCGAAGATCAAACAAAAGTCCTACAAATTATAAAGATGAAGTAGATTTCTCCAAGGATTTATTTCATTTGTTTAACTCAGCAGGATAAGTATTCTACAATTTATATAAAACAAACATTAAAGGTGATGGATAAAGGTTTAACAGATTCAGATGTTGAATCTGTTACCAAACAAATTAATGGTGGACTTAATAATATTGAATAAAGAAAAAAATACCAAATGGATCGAAGAATTTATAAAATATGATAAACAATGTTTTAATCGATAAGATAGATAACGTGATGAAAAATAAAATAAGTTACTTTTTTATTATAGTATTGCTATGTAGTTGTAGTAATAAACAATTAAATCAAGAAAATGTGGAAGTTAGTTTCTTTAATGAAAAAAAGAATATACATGAAACGGCTAAAGCAATGTCACCCATTATAGAAAATAATTTCGAAAGTACTTATATTTTGGATACTTTTGATATTTTTTCTCATAAAATAATTTTGCAATCCGACGTTTTTTTAAATTTCCAGAATAGCTATGAAAGAGTTTTTGAAATCTCTTTAATAAATAAATTGGATTATGTCATTGTCGAAATACAAAACACAATAGGCGTAAGCGCTTATCAATTATTTATTCGAGAACGAAATAACAAATTAGAAATCTTCAAACAAACGGGTTGGGATCGTATCCTTTTTACATTTGAAATAGCAAAAGATGATTATGATTCTGCAAATGCAAGCTTGATCTGCTTAAGTCAAAAAATAAAACCAATAAATGGCATCATAAAAATCCCTGATGATTTAGATTTGGCCAATGAAAATACAAAAGACTGCTTTGCTTGCCCACAACAATATACTACTGAAGAGTGTTTACAAAAAAACAATCGGGTGAAAAATTTGTCTGGAAAGAATAAGAGGAAAGAGATATCACATATTTCTAATCCATGTAATGAATTAAATGAGAAACACATCATCAAAACAACCACGTGAATGTTGACTTGATAATGTTGTTCTTATTCATTGCTATGCTTTTAAGTCTGAAAATATTTTACTTAAAAGCTAAACTAGCAAAAAAATAATAGTCACGTTTTCTTTTTGGCATAGTCTAATACTTTTTGAAAAACGCATTTCATATTTTGAACTTGAAGGAAGATTTCTTTTGAAAGTTCTGTTCCGTTTAGTTTTGCGTTGGAATATTTTGCAGCATTATCAATATAACTTTTCGCTGTTTTATCCGTTACTCCTCCCTAACAACATAAATTTTCTGCTTACTATTTCTTTACTGGGTAATAATCTAGTCCTTTTATATTATTATTTTTTAAAAGTTGATATAGCTTTTGCGATACAAAGACTTCTTTATAATTGGCATGACCGGAACCAAAATTTTCTTGAGATACAAAAAAATCAAAATTTCCAGGATGATTTTCAAAAGACGGAAAAAATCCTTTATTGTTTAAATGAAACCTAGTCATTTCCCACTCTGGGATATGTGTTTTCTCATCTATATTATTATCATTTATATTTAATTTAGATGAGGATATTCCTTGTGGTAACAATTGAACTACTGTAACTAGAGGTTTTTGATTACCATACCCAATTACACTTTTGCTTTGTATATTTAGTGGTTTAAATATATTTTCATAAATTGAAGGTGTAGTAAAAAATGTATCTTCAAGCCAATATATTGTTCCTATACCTTTTTTATTCCATTTAGGTTCGCTTAATAATGAGATACTTCCAATTTGCTTTCCTCTAATAATTCCAAAATTTTCACTTCTTTTTGTTATTTCAAATACGTTCTTTAAATAAGGAAAAACATTAAAAGGAAATTTTTCCAATTCATCATTTCCATCTAAGTCTTCTGGTTGAGGATATCCCAATATTTTACTAGACTCAATTGATAAATAATCGGCATTAATTCTTTCGTTTTCTGAAAATTCTGTTTTGACAACAGAAACATAGTATTTATAGTTGCTTCCGAATATGGATTGAAGTTGCTCGTTCATTTCGTCATTTTCATAGAATGTAAAAGCATCACATCCCACATCGACATAAATATTTATATTTTTTAATTGAGAAACTTCTTTTAAGGAAAAATTTTTAAAAAATCGATATTTTATTTTCATATTGATTAAATCCATGTATCAATTTTTTTAAACTTTTTCTATTATCCTTTCATAGGATAATAATTTAAACCTTTAATATTGTTAATTTTTAATATGTTATAAAGTTTTTTTGAAATTATTGTATTTCTTTGAGTTAATCCTCCTGTACCAAAATACTCATGCGTATAAAAAAAATCAAATTCACCGGGTGAAGAATCAAAAGATGGATAATAAGAATCATTTCTTAATACATATTTATCAATATCCCAATTTACAATATGTGTTTTTTCTTTGATTTGAGTTTTATTAATAATTAAATGAGATTTACTAATCCCTTGTTGAACTATTTGTACAACATTTTCTAATTTTGTTTGAGTTTTATAATTGATAACTGGCAAAGATTTAATATTTAACGGTCTAAATATTTTTTCAAAAACTTCGGGTTTTACAAAAAAAGCATCTTCAATGTTATTTGTCCATGCAATTTCATTTCCTCTCCAATTAGGTTCATTTTCTAAAGAATAATAGCCGATTTGATTTCCTCTTAATATTCCAAATTGTTTGTCAGTATTAATTATTTCAAAGACACCTTTGTAATAAGGGTATATATCAAATGGATATTCGTATTCATCTACAATAGATTTATCATCTGGTTTTGCATATCCCAACATTTTATTTGCATATATATTTAAATACGGGGCTAATGATATATCTTTTTCTGAAAAATAACCTTTCTTTTGAGCAACATTATCCCAATCCTTATTCAACATATTTTTTATTGGTTCAAAATTTTGATTATTTTCCTCGATTTCAAATGAATCCCACCCTTCTCCTACATTAATTCATAATTTTTCTAATTTACTTTGTTCTTCTTTATTAAAATTTTTAACAATTCTATATTTTATCTTCATAGTTCTAAACTTTTTAATTTTCTGGTTAATTTTTATATAATTCTCTTGCGAAATTTCCAACTTCTTTAAATGATGGCTTAATAATACCATAAGAAAATTTCTTCCTCCATGCACTAGTGAATGTTTGGTGTTCTTCTTTTGTTGATAGAATAGAAAGCATTTATCTATTTTTTAGGAGGTTTAAAGATATTTGCAAATCTTTTTTCAAAAAGAAAGTAATATTGACGCTTTAAAAATAGCGCTTGATTATTATCATTGGGAATTAAAACACTATCAATTTGAAAAAAGACCAGTTTGGCAGGAGTATCAAGCCATTGCCGATAAAAAAGCCCCTAAAAAAGTGAAAGTTGTTTATATAGAAAACTTTCCAGGTATTTTACCAAGGGATGAAAAAAATATGTTCATATTTTATCTAACTCAATTAGATAATAAATGGTATTTAACAATTCTAGATTTTTATACTATGGATTGCAGTGCGTAAAATGCGGGATAATAAAAAAATGTATTCACAAAAATTGTTATTATTCAGAGTAATTGATTGATTAAGAATCCACATTAAATGAAAAATAAACAATTCAATATTACCTGAAATAAGGTATACTCTTGCCATAAGATGTGATAAACGCAACGAAAAGATTGATGAAATATTTATTATATATAACATTACTTATTTTTAGCCTTTCCTGTGTGGGTACAACTATAAAACCAGTCCCTATTGCGAATAAACTAAAAATTACCGATCAAATAGAATTAATCTTCTTAACTTATAATGAAGAATTCAATCTTTATTCAGATCCAAGATTAATTAAAAATGGGGTTACATCTAAAATCAAAGGATATGATGATGATGACCAATATACCGGTATTGACTCAATAAATATTAAAATATCTGAAAATAAACATTATGTTAAAATGGATGCGATTATCAAAGGTTATGTTGAAATATCAGACAATTAGCGATGGCTACACGAAAACTATCAATGTGTCATTATCGATATCAAAAAATCAAAAGTTGTCTGGTCTGGGGTGCAAAAGTGTGACGGAGAGTGGAAAGGTAATCAATGGATAAGTCATGAACAAGTCGAATTTAATGGCAAATAAAGTTTAAGTTCGAAAGAAGATAAACAGCTAAAAAACATGGAAAATTTAAAAGATGAGTAATTTCAAAAAAAATTTATATTTACTAGTCGCAATAGTATTCATTTCATGTTCATGTAATTCAAGTTTGGCTGACGAAAATAAACGCGATTTTAGTCAAACTTTATCCAATGACAAAGCCTTATGTCAAAAACCGATAAAAGAATACTTTCCAAATGGAACATTAAAATTATCAGGTTGCCAAGGGATTTATAATGGAACAGGAATCCAAGTTGGATTATGGAACAAATATAATGAAAAAGGCGAATTGATCGAAACGGCGTATTACCACCCCGACGAGTTTGGAAAAGACTATAAAATTATTACGCAATATGAAAAAAATAAAATCATCTCGAAAAAAATATACAACTTTGATGATTTGTACGAAGTTGAGTTAAAAGAACTTTCAACTATACCTAAATAATAATTCAATGCTTGGATATTAGTCCAATCAATAGATTAATCTTAATATAAAAGCATGATAAAAAATAACAATGTAGATTGGAAATAATGAATAAAATTTTAATACTAATAACAAGCCTATTAATAACCTTCTCGTGCCAAGCACAAGATGAGATAACCAATATGACTAAGTCATGTCATGATTTAAAATTTCGAAATCTCATTTATTACCAAATGTGTTTAGATTGGCATTTAAGTGCAAACGATATTCTAGAGATTACGCAAAATAAGCACGAAGAATATTTACCCGATGATGTTAATTTTGAACATTATTATGGTTTTACCCCTGATGGTATCTATATTAAAGCTGAATTAACCAAAAATAATAAACTTTATGATATCCTGTTAGGTTCGCAATCATGGTTTTTACTTACCGATAAGCACACTGAACAATCACAACTATATTCTTACCGAGATCCTAAACATTCCCGATACTTTCTAGGAGACTTTGTCACCGAAGCATTAGTCGAACAACATCCTGAGTTAGAAGAACGATACAAACAACATTATCAATCAGCAATTAATACTATTTTGCAATATCAACCAACGACCTTAAAAGATTTTAATGGTCATTATAGTTCGACTTATTTAACACTTACTATTCATGATACTAAGATTAAACTTAATACGCTTGATTACGATTTACCGTTATACCTAAAAAACGACGTCAGTCTTTGCGCCTATCAAGGATTAGCAAAAGAACAAAGCCAAGGCAATTTTATCTTTAACCTGTTTATTAAGGATAAAAGATATTATTTTCAATCACCTAACTTTATGGATAATAAGATCATTGAAGTTCATAATTATCCTACAGCCCTTATAGACTCACTTCAATACTATTAGGATCCTCAAAAGGTTTAAACTATGGCATAATGTGCGTTAAATCACATTTTTTAACTTTAACTTATAAGGTATTAAAAGCATCAAGTTAAAGCTTTAATCATTTAGAGAGTATAGATCAGTGTTAAGTACAAATAACATCACCATGCAATTTGGTAGTAAACCGCTATTTGAAAATATTTCGGTTAAATTTGGGAACGGCAATCGTTATGGGCTTATTGGCGCCAATGGTAGCGGTAAGTCAACGTTTATGAAAATCATTGGTGGCGATTTGGTGCCAACTTCGGGTAATGTGGCGTTAGATCCTCATGAAAGATTAGGTAAATTACGTCAAGATCAGTTCGCTTTTGAATCCTTTACCGTGTTAGATACGGTGATTATGGGGCATACTGAGTTGTGGGAAATCAAGCAAGAACGTGATCGGATCTATTCTTTACCGGAAATGAGTGAAGAAGATGGTTTTAAAGTGGCTGATTTAGAAACCCAATACGCCGAAATGGATGGTTATAGTGCCGAGTCTCGTGCTGGCGAACTATTGTTAGGGGTCGGCATTCCCATTGAACAGCATTATGGTCTAATGAGTGAAATTGCCCCTGGTTGGAAGCTACGTGTGTTATTAGCCCAAGCGCTCTTTTCGAATCCCGATATTTTATTACTGGACGAGCCAACCAATAACTTAGATATTGATACCATTCGTTGGTTAGAAGATACGCTTAATGAGCGTGAAAGTACCATGATTATTATTTCGCATGATCGCCATTTTTTAAATATGGTTTGTACCCATATGGCAGATCTTGATTATGGTGAATTGCGTATTTATCCGGGTAATTACGATGATTATATGACGGCATCAACACAAGCCCGAGAGCGTTTATTAGCGGATAACGCTAAGAAGAAAGCACAAATCAGTGAACTGCAATCTTTTGTTAGTCGTTTTAGTGCCAATGCGTCGAAGTCTAAACAAGCGACATCTCGAGCCAGACAAATTGAGAAAATTAAACTGGAGGAAGTGAAAGCATCTAGCCGTCAAAATCCATTTATACGCTTTGAGCAAGATAAAAAATTGTTCCGTAATGCCTTAGTCGTTGAGAATTTGACCAAAGGCTTTGATAATGGCCCTTTGTTTAATAATCTTAATTTAATGGTTGAAGTCGGCGAGAAGGTCGCCATTTTAGGTACCAATGGAATTGGTAAAACCACTTTAATTAAAACCTTAATGGGAGAACTAACGCCAGAGCAAGGCGAGATTAAATGGTCAGAAAATGCCAATATCGGTTATTATGCTCAAGATCATGAATACGAATTTGATGAAGAATTAACCGTATTCGACTGGATGAGCCAATGGAAGCAACCTACTGACGATGAACAAGCAGTACGAAGTGTTTTGGGTCGCTTATTATTTTCACAAGATGATATTAAGAAGAAGGTTAAAGTGCTGTCGGGTGGTGAAAAAGGACGAATGCTATTTGGTAAATTGATGATGCAAAAACCCAATATCATTGTCATGGACGAACCGACAAACCATTTAGATATGGAATCGATCGAGTCGCTCAATATGGCATTAGAACTTTATCAAGGTACCCTATTCTTTGTTTCGCATGACCGTGAGTTTGTCAGTTCGTTAGCGACTCGTATTGTTGAAATTACACCAGAAAAAGTGATCGATTATACCGGTAATTATGAAGATTATTTACGTAGTCAAGGAATCGAATAATTAGTTAAATGAATTGCAAACAAATAGCCACAATTGTGGCTATTGAATAATTAAGCTAACTTAATCAAATATGGTTTAAAATCGATTAGAAATCTAATTCATCCCACCAAATATCAATTAACGGGCTGACTTTGATATTTTTTAAACCATGACTTTCCAACCATTTTGTCACAATGTCCCGATGCGCTTCGGTACAATTGCCGAGTTTTTGAGTACAGACAATGCCTTTCCAGTTTAGATAGCCACTTCCTTCATATGCTAAACCATTTGGTTGGATAGCTTCGAGAATGAACTGATCAACAATGTTATCTAAGGTTTCTTCACTTGTTCCTTCGTCAAAAGACCAACTGACAGTAAAACCTAACTCTTTAAACTCTTCAATATGTAATTTTTTACGTAAACGTCGACTGCGATTTACCATGATAATATCCTTCTATTTTAATGAGTATGACTTTGTTTATTATTTGTGTTAGCGTGTTTTTTTGTTCGGTTAACACCACCACGCTTATTGGGTTGATTAGACCGATTTTGCGTGTTGTGATTGTTTTTCGATAGCCGTTTTTTAGGTGAAGATTTTGTTTTCGGCTCAGCTTTAATGGTTGGGTCAACGGCAAAACCATCGGTATGGATTTCGGGTATTGGTTTTTTGATCAACTTTTCAATGGCTTTTAATTGTGGCAGTTCGTCAATACAGACTAATGAAATCGCCTGCCCTTGATTTTGCGCTCGCCCTGTTCGACCAATTCGATGCACGTAATCTTCAGCAACCTGCGGTAATTCATAATTAACCACATAAGGCAATAGTTCAATATCCAATCCTCTGGCTGCAATGTCGGTGGCGACTAGTGCCCGAATTTGTCCGGTTTTAAAATCGGCTAAGGCTTTGGTGCGGGCGCCTTGGCTTTTGTTACCATGAATAGCTGAAGCTTTAATCCCGTCTTTAGTGAGTTGCTCAGCTAAATGGTTAGCGCCGTACTTAGTGCGAGTAAAAATTAATACTTGTTGCCATTGGTTTTTACCAATTAAGTACGATAGTAATTCCCGTTTACGACGTTTATCTACTCGATGAACATATTGGGTAATTTGTTTTGATGTACTGTTGGTTCTGGCAACAGCAACCGTTTCAGGGGAATGTAAAATCGTTTCCGCCAGTGTTTTTATCTCATCTGAAAACGTTGCTGAAAACATTAAATTTTGACGTTTTTTAGGTAATTTTGCAATCACTCGCCGTATATCATGAATAAAACCCATATCTAACATGCGATCGGCTTCGTCTAAAACCAGCATTTTAACCGTTGCAAGATCAACAGCATTTTGGTGGACTAAATCGAGTAACCGTCCGGGTGTAGCGATCAGAATATCCACACCACCACGCAACTTCATCATTTGGGGATTAATGCTTACGCCACCAAATACCACTAATGAACGAATCGCTAAATGACGGCTGTAATCACGAATGTTTTCACCAATTTGTGCAGCAAGTTCACGAGTTGGCGCTAAAATTAACGCATAAAGGGGGCGTTTCTTTTTTTTTGTTTCGGGGCGATTTGCCGTTTTGGCTTGTTGTTCAATCAGCTTTTGCAAAATTGGCAAACCAAAACCTGCCGTTTTACCAGTGCCCGTTTGTGCACTTGCCATAAGGTCTTTTCCCGATAAGATTACCGGAATGGCTTGCTGTTGAATGGGGGTAGGCTGAGTGTAGTGTTGTTCTTGTAGTGCTTTTAAAATCTTGGCATCTAAACCAAGAGAGTCAAATGACATGAAATGTTTCCTAAATAAACAAAAATTAAATTTTCGTTAGTTATTATAAAGCAATTCTATTACTTTTGTTTGATTATTTATTATCCCTGTTAATAAGATTGCGATGAAATCGTTCTGTTAAGATTTGTTTTAACAAAATTTCGTAAGTTTTTTGCTAAAAAATAGACTAGATGATATTTATTATCATTTGCATCTGTGCTACTATTCTTGCGCTAAAAATCGTTGTATTTACAACATTTTTGACACTATTTCCATCAATGATTATTTTTTAAAAACTTTTGCATAACGGATTGCCCATGATAGTACATTTCAACCGCACCAAAAAATGGTTAATGGTTTTCGCATTAGCCTCAGCTAGCCTTAATTGTTTCGCTAAAGATGATATCACTTTTGCTAACTTTCGCGATATTCGTGATCTTAACCCTCACCTCTATTCTGGTGAGATGTGGGCTCAAAATATGCTGTATGAATCTTTAGTCCATTATAACGAAGATGGCTCTTTTTCACCTTGGCTTGCGGAAAGCTGGACAATCAGTAATGAAGGAAAAACCTATACGTTCAAACTTCGACAAGATGTGACATTTAGCGACGGTACTAAATTCGATGCACATAGCGCTAAATTAAATTGGGATGCCGTACTTTCAAATAAAGATCGTCATACTTGGCTTGAAATGGTGCGTTTAATTACCGATATTAAAGCGCTTGATGATTACACCCTACAAGTCAATCTGTCTGAACCTTACTATCCATTTTTGATTGAGATTGCCGTCACCCGCCCTATGCGTTTTATATCGCCTAATGCCATGAAAAATGGTGAAACCAAAAATGGCGTTAATTCTTATATTGGTACGGGGCCTTATGTGTTAAGTGAACATAAGAAAGATCAGTATGCTATTTTTACAGCCAATCCCACTTATTGGGGGAACAAACCGCAACTTAAAACCGTAACTATGAAGGTGATTGCGGATAATCAAAGCCGTTTGATGGCACTTGAAAAAGGTGAAATCGATCTGATTTATGGCAAAAATATGGTGGATGCCGATTCTTTCGAGCGTTTTTCGAAAATGGATAAGTTTCAGACATTGATGTCTAAACCTGTTTCAAGCCGTATCGTATTGATGAATACGACTCGCCCGGCATTGAGTGATGTTAATGTGCGTCAGGCAATTGAGCATATTATTAATAAAAATGATATTTCAGAAGGAATTTTTAATCACAGTGAAGCACCGGCTGATACTCTAATGGCGACCAATATCCCTTATGCCAATATTGGATTAAAACCTTATCAATACGATACTAAATTAGCACAACAACTTTTGGATAAAGCAGGTTGGACAAAAGCCAACGGTCAACAATACCGCCAAAAAGACGGCAAACCGTTCGAAATCACACTGTATTATGATAGTAATACTGCTTCACAAAAAACCATCGCCCAATATATGCAAGATGAATTTGAACAAGTTGGATTAAAACTGAATATTCATGGTGAAGAAGAACAAGGCTATCGTGACCGCCAAAAAGCGGGTGATTTTGATATGGTATTCGATATTTCTTGGGGTACGCCTTATGATCCACAATCCTTTTTATCCGGTATGAAATTACCAGTATATGGGGATTATATGGCACAACAAGGCTTAAAAGAAAAGCCTCAAATTGATGCCAGCATTAGCAAAGCATTGATTTCAACAGACGAGCAAGAACGCCAAGCCCTATATCGTTATGTGCTTGAGACATTGCATAAACAAGCGGTCTATATTCCTTTAACTTATGAACGCAATCGAGCTATTGCTATTAAATCTCTTAAAGGCATTGAGTTTGCTCCATCACAATTTGATATTCCTTTTGAGAAAATGCACTATTAATTGCGTTATAGTTAGTTAGTCATAATGTTACATTATATTTTTAAACGTTTATTGATGATGATACCGATTTTGATCGGTATCTCGTTTATTGCCTTTTTGCTGATCAACCTTGCCCCTTCTGATCCTGCTGAAGTTGCTTTACGCTTAAATGAGATTATGCCAACGCCTGTAGCCATCGAAAGTATGCGCCAAGAGTTGGGATTAAATGAGCCCTTTTGGTCTCGATATTTTAGTTGGTTATATCATGCTTTTCATCTGGATTTTGGACGTTCATTCGTTCATCGGGATCGATTAGTTTGGGATGAAATGATTCGTTGTTTAACCCCAACTTTACTTTTGGCTGTGTCATCATTTGTTCTTACTTTATTCGTTAGCTTAGTGCTAGGCGTGTTATGTGCTATTTTTGCTAACTCAGTCTTCGATCATGTTGTTCGAATCCTCATTTTTATTGGTACCGCCATGCCTAGTTATTGGCTTGGTTTGCTGTGTATTTGGTTTTTTGCTAATTATTTAGATCTGTTACCAACCAATGGTTATGGCACATGGCAAAATCTTATTTTACCGACAATAACTTTATCTTTTGTTTATATTGCTACTTATATTCGCTTTATTCGTAATAATATGCTGGAAAATATGCAGAATTACTTTGTATTTTATGCACGTAGTCGAGGATTAAAGGAACGGGCGATTATTTTAAAACATGTCTTAGTTAATTCATTACATACCACCATTACCGCACTGGGTATGACAATTCCACAATTGATTGCCGGTTCGTTTGTTGTGGAATATATCTTTTCATGGCCGGGACTTGGGCGCTTATGTATAGCCGCTATCATGAATCGAGACTATCCGGTGATTCAAGCTTATATTTTAGTTATGGCGATTTTATTTGTCGTGTGTAATTTTATTGTTGATGTGGTGCATCAATGGCTGGATCCTCGATTACAAAATAGTGGGGATTTAGCATGAGTTTAGCAAGACAGTTGATGAAAAATAAAATGGCATTATGCTGTTTGATAATCATCTCCATCATCATTCTTTTGGGTATTTTTGCGCCTTATATTGCCCCATTTGATCCAAATAAAGTTCGTATTGTCCGCAAATATGCCAGTATCTCAGCTGAACATTGGCTAGGCTGTGATCATTTAGGTCGGGATATCTTTTCTCGTTTACTTTATGGAATCCGTTCGACCCTCTTTTTATCCTTATTAACCATGACAATTACCATTATCGTCGGTTCAATCATCGGGCTAATTTCAGGTTACCAACGAGGCAAACTTGATGAAGTTATTATGCGCCTTTGCGATATTATGCTCTCCTTCCCTAGTCAAGTCATGATTTTAGCGATTGTCGGAGTGCTAGGTGTGGGGATTGAAAACGTGATTATTGCTAATATCGTGGTGAAATGGGCATGGTACAGCCGAATGATCCGCAGTTCAGTGATTAAATACAGTCGAAAAAATTATATTTTATTTTCACGTGCCATTGGTGCACCACACAGCTTTATTATTCGCCGTCATTTGTTACCCAATATTATGTCGGAATTAGTGGTGTTAGCCACGCTCGATACAGGCTGGGTCATTTTGAATATTTCGGCGCTCTCTTTTATTGGATTGGGCGTGCAAGCACCGACTGCCGAATGGGGATTAATGCTTAGTGAAGCCAAGAATGTAATGATTCAACATCCAATGCAAATGGTCTATCCGGGGATAGCTATTTTAGTCGTCGTGGCGGCTTTTAATCTATTAGGTGACTGTTTGCGAGATATTTTAGATCCGAAGGAAAAAACACATGTGTAACCCCCTGTTAGAGGTTAAAAATCTCACGGTTAACCTTGATAATGGTCAAACGTTATTGGATAACATTTCGTTTAATGTTGAACATCACCAATGCGTAGGCATTGTCGGCGAAAGTGGTAGTGGTAAAAGTTTAACCAGTAAAGCGATCATGGGGTTATTAGAACCCTATTTTAAAGTCGAAGGTCAAATTCTTTTTAATCCTAGACAACCCCAGTTGAATCGACAAGTGAAAGGCGATCTTTTAACCCAATCAGCTGACACACTGCGTCAGATTCGGGGTAACACTATCGCGATCATTTTACAGCATCCAATGAGTGCTTTCGATCCGCTTTATCGTATAGGCAAACAAGTCATCGAAACATTACAAGCACACCTTCCCTTAAGCAAAAAAGATGCCGTTGCCAAAACACTAACCATGATTAAAGAAATCGGTTTAAATGATCCCAAACAGATTTATAATAAGTATCCTCATCAATTGAGTGGTGGAATGTTACAAAGAATCATGATCGGTATTGCATTAATGCTAAAACCCGAATTGATCATTGCTGATGAACCGACAACCGCTTTAGATTCGATTAGTCAGTTCCATATTTTGAAAATGTTTGAACAAATCAAGCAGCAATCAACTACCGCCATGATTTTTATTTCACACGATTTAGGCGTGATACATCGTATTGCCGATCATATTGTTGTCATGCAACAAGGTAAAATTGTTGAACAAGGCTGTCGAGATCAAATCTTTTATCATGCTGAAAATGATTACACCCGTTATCTAATCAGCGCGCGCAAACAGTTATTAGCTAAATTTGATTCGGTGGTTTATCCTAAAATGTTTATTCCGACGTTGGAGAGTGCTTAAATGTCTGCATTATTGCAAGTTGAACAGGTAAGCAAATCCTTTTTACAACCTCATCAAGGTCTGTTTAGTCGCAAGAAGAACAAGGTCATTAATGATGTTTCTTTCTCGTTAAAACAGGGCGAATGTCTGGGTATTATTGGTGAAAGTGGCAGTGGCAAAAGCACACTTGGAAAGCTTATTTTAGGTTTAGAAAAACCCGATACGGGTAAGATCCTATTTAACGGGCAAGATATTGCGAAACGAGCATGGAAATGCTCATCACAGCGACGCAATATTAGCGCTGTATTTCAAGATTATAATGCCTCGGTGAATCCTTATTTTACGGCTGCTAATATTATTGCTGAACCCCTTGATATTCACGAAAAGCTATCATCGACAGCACGAAAAAAACGAATAGCTCAATTACTGGAACAAGTTGGATTAGATCATTCATTCTGTCAGCGGTTTGCTCATGAAATGAGTGGCGGTCAATTACAACGAATTTGCATAGCCAGAGCGATTGCCTGTCATCCGCAATTTATTTTGTTTGATGAAGCAGTCAGTTCGTTAGATATTTCTGTTCAAACGCAGATTTTATCGTTATTGGCTGATTTGCAAAAACAGTTAAATTTAACCAGTATTTTTATTACTCATGATTTAACCACGATTACGTATTTGTGCAATCGAGTGATGTTTTTTTATCAAGGAAGAATTGTAGAACAGGTTGACGATATTGCCCAATTGAGTAATGTCCGTCATGATTATTCCAAACAGCTTCTTGACTCTATATTAGGTTTTTAATCTATGACAACACAATCCGCCGTTAATAAACGTTATCGTTTTAACGATTATTTAGCATTGGTTATCCCTTTTATTATTTCCACTATTACAACCCCATTATTGGGCGTGGTTGATACTGCGTTGGTCGGTCATCTACCCAATCCTGCTTTTATTGCAGGCATTGCCGTTGGTGCGGTGATCTTTAATACTATTTATTGGTTATTTGGTTTTTTACGTGTGAGTACCACCGGATTTGCGGCACAAGCATTAGATGATCCTCTATTACTGCGTTCTTCGTTAATTCGCCCCCTGTTTATTGCGATTGTTTTAGGCATTTTATTTATTGTTTTTCAGCAATTTATTTTTGGTGCTTCAATGCAAATCATCAAGCCGAATCAAGAAGTTAGGCATTACGCAGATATCTATTTTTCGATCTTAATTTGGGGAGCCCCGTTTGTACTGATTAACTATGTGCTGGTTGGTTGGTTAATGGGGATGTCCAAAATAAAAGCCGTGCTGTTTTTGCAAGTGTTGATTAATTTACTCAATATTATTATGGCAGTCATTTTTGTTTGGGGTTTTCATTGGGATATTCAAGGCGTGGCATTTGCAACACTCAGTGCGCAAGTGATTTGTACGTTGTTAGGGATCGGGTTTATTGGTCGCTATTTACCCCAATCACAACAAAAAACGGATTTGAAATCGATCCTTTCTTGGCAGTCATTGAAAGGGGTAATTTTAGTTAATACTAATTTAATGATTCGAACTATTTGCCTGCTAGTTGTAACGAATCATTTTATTTCGATTGGTTCAAGTTTTAGTACTGAAGTATTGGCGGCCAATGCGGTACTGTTTCAAATCCATTACTTAATGGCGTATTTATTTGATGGTTTTGCTAATGCGTCAAGTGTATTTAGTGGTAAAGCTAAAGGCACCCAAAATATGGCGTTATACCAACAAACCTTGCGTTGGTCACTGCAAGCGTGTGTGATTTGTCCGGTGATATTAATTGCAATCTGGTTTGCTTTTGACACCACGATAATCCGATTATTAACCAATCAAAATGACATCATTAATCTTTGTCTACAATACCATTATTGGTTAGTTATTTTTCCGGTTGTGGTTGCTGGTGGATTGATCTATTACGGGGTGTTTTCAGGCATCAGTTATACATCTTCTATTCGTGATTCTATGATCCTTGCCCTTTTACTTTGGTTAATCGCTCAATCTATTTTTGTACCAATATGGGGCAATAACGGGTTGTGGTTTTCCTATATTTTATTTAGTTTAGGACGCACACTCTTTTTAGTGATTTGGATTAATCGATCGAAACAATATCTTATGCGTTGATTTAATCAAATCAGCAGTAAATAGAATTCATTCTGTTTGCTGTTTGTTGTTTGCTAAAGAATTTTGTCAATTAATTTACTTTTTGCAATCGAATTTCTATTTCAATTCAACTCTTATATAATTATTTGTATTTTTAAAGACAAAACAGGAATAAAATTCGATGAATAAAGGAAACAAAACCGTTATTGTGACTGGTGCTTCAAGTGGAATTGGTTTTGCGATAGCGAAAGCCTATCTTGAGCGAGGTTTCAATGTCGTTGCCAATGGTCGAGATAAAGCTCGTTTAGAACAAGCAGCGATTAAATTAGGCGAACCTGATAATTTATTACTTGTAGCTGGGGACATTGCAAAGCCGCAAACGGCAGAATTGCTTTTTTTACACGCTATTGCAAGATTTGGTAAAGTCGATATTTTAGTGAATAATGCAGGCATATTTATATCTAAACCCGCCGTTGAGTATACGCAAGATGATCTAAACACTCTAATTGATACCAACCTTAAAGGGTTTTTCTACCCTGCTCAGACAGCGGCTAAACATATGATAGCCAATCAGTCAGGACATATCATTAATATTACTGCTGCCATTGCTATGCAACCTAATTTGACTATACCAGCTTTATTACCGATTATGATCAAAGGCGGTATTAATAGTGCCATTAAAGGTTTAGCATTAGAATTAGCATCAAGCCATGTTATGGTTAACGGTATTGCACCTGGCATTATTGAGACCCCAATGCATCCTACCGATCCCGAAGTTCAAGCAGTGTTAAAATCTATGGCTCCTGTCAATCGGATTGGACAGGTTCAAGATATTATCAATGCCGTCATGTATTTAACAGATTCTAATTTTGTTACCGGTACAATTATGGTCGTTGACGGTGGCTCAACGGCAGGCAAATGGTAGATAGATTCAGCACTGATGACTTATTGAAACTGCCAGTAAACTGGCAGTATTCACATTTAAATGAAGTTTAGAATCGGTATGAAACACTTGCTTTAAAGTTTCGGGCGAGTCCATAAGTGTTTTCGCCTAAATAAAGTCGATAATCTTTATTAAATAGATTATCAATGGTTAGCTTAATTTCGGCTTTAGGCAGAAAAGTCGGTTGCCAACTCGCAAAAAGATTGTGTATTGAATACCCCGACGATCGCCCTAATCCATAAGCGCCCAGATCATTTAATCCGTCATGATTTCTATCTTCTAATCCTGTGCGATCTTGTTTTCGTACAAATTGGGCATTCCACCCTGCTCTCACATTCCAGTCCGGAATTTTAAACCCCGTTGTTAATGTTGCGGTGCGTGGTGCAATCGTTGCGACATAGGTCTTATGATGCATCCATGGTGCTTGTGGTGCTGTATCTCGTTCGCCTTTTTGAATTGAGTAAGTGGCACTTGCAAACCAATATTTACTGTCATAAAACGTTTCAAGTTCAAAACCTTTGACAATCATTTTACCTGGAATATTACGATAATTTGCCTGCCCAAGCGGACACGCTTTGCCTGGACCGCATATTGATCCATTGAATCCTCGAGTAACAAAAATCTCATCGGTGACACGCTGTCTAAATAACGTGCTACGAACTTGTAACTTATCATTTTCGAGTATTAAATTATTAAAATCGAGAATATTCCCAATTCGAATTGATAAATTCCGCTCTTTTTTCAAATGACGGCTGGTTGCCGAAATTTTACCGCTTCCTCCATTTTTAGGAGTGAACTGGACTTCATAGCTTTCATCAATTGTTGGTGCTTGCCATGCATAACTGATATCCCCAAAAAATCCGACATTTTGGGTGGTTTGCCAATAGGATCCAAAGCGTGGTGTCCAACCTGAATAGGTCACGGGTGAATAGTCATGACCATAACGAGGATCGGGATCGTTATACGCTGAAGCATAATTCTTTTTACCGTGATTTCGGACATAATCGTATCGAAGGCTGGGTGATAAGACAAAATCACTAATCGAAAGTTCATCTTGAATATAAAAACTATAAGTTTGCTGTTTACCAGAAGGCATGTAAGCCGGTTGGAAATAACCATTGTGATAATTTGGCTTTTTAGCATAGTTTTTGTAATACATTAACGTATCACGATCATGTAGATGTGCTTGTAATCCAATTTTTAATGCATTATCGATAGCGCCGGTGTTAAAAATACTGACATTTTCAAGCTCGATAGTTTTATCGGCATAGCTAACCCAACTTTCGTTACCCATTGTCCCTAATGAAGCCACCGGATTGTATTTATTAGGACGAGTATCATGTTGTTTGGTTTTGGAATAAGTGGTGTGTAACGTCAAATTAATTAACGGATTATAAGTTGGCTGATAATTCCATTTAAATTGGGCGGATTCATCTTGTTGATCACGTTTTACCAATTTTCTTAACCATGCTGCTTTATATCCATATTTTTTAATTTGTGCAGCGGTTGGAGGTGTCATTTTTTCGACATATTTGGCAGCCCAAGGTTGCCATGAATCTCGTTTTGAACGTATACCTGATAGAGTGAAAGTGTGTTCTTCATTGGGTCTAAAATTGAGTTTCGCCATGTAGGAATCCATGTCATCTTCTGAAAACTCAAATCTCGAGCCATCAGGGCGTTTAAAATTACCGCTGTCTCGGTTGGTGTAATAAATAAGACCATCAAACATGTCATCTTGTGTTCGACCATAAACTGCACCAGTCACCATATTTTGATGATTGTTTGAATGAAAACTGTATTTGATTAATGCGCCAAGGTATTGATTGGGGTCAAGCAGATCAATCGCGTCTTTAGTCTCCATTTTTATCACGCCACCAAAGCCGCCATTTCCAAACTTCACATCGTGTGGACCTTTGTTAACTTCAACTTGTTTAAGAAGTTCTGGTTCAACAAAAATCGATCCTTGTTGATATTTTTGGAATCCTTTTTGTGCACCATCTACAATAATTTTGACATCTTCAACTTTACCAAAACCCCATATATTTAAGGTTTGCCCCCCTGGCCTAACTGAACCAGCAGCACTCACACCGGGTAAAGTATTGAGCAATTCGGCAACATTATCGGACTGTTTTTGTTCTATTAGCCCTGATGAAAGTGTTGATCGTCCCGCAATAACACTATTTATTTTTTTTAATTCATCTTGCGTTGATGAGCCGGCAATGACAGTAATCACATCGTCTATATCGTCACGATTGACCATATTGTTCTTCGTTAATGGTTTATTCGGTTTATCAATATTTTGCTTTGTATCTTTATCTTCAAGCACAGACTCAGCTTGTGAAGAAAAACTCATAAAGAGTAATAAGATACTTACCTTTTTATAACTCATGTTTCATTCCTTCATAAAAAACAATTAAATCATTTAACACATCTCTAAATTTAACCTTACAAATAATAATGATAATCATTATCAAATATAGGTTTGGCAAGTATATTGGGTTTGTCAAAAAATAGACAGAAAAATATGTATAAATTTTGGTTGAAAACGTTAACAAAATTATTTTTATTTAACGGTTAAAACAACCTAGTGTTTTCATGTTTATTATCAAAATAAAGCAACGAAATGGAGAGTGATGTTAAAAACGTCGTATCGATTTGATGTTAATTTTCAGGTTCCCTATCAGATAAGCAGGAAACCTGAATGAAAAAATTATATCAGTTCAACATGAGCTTTTTTACTATTGTAAATAGTTTCATTAGATTATTTTTTGTTCCATTCGTTTTAAGCCCGTTTTAAACTTTGACATTTCAAACGACTATTTTGAGCCTAATTTTATGCCTTGTATTTGCAGACAAGGCATATTGTAATTATTGTGGAATTAGCGACATGACAACTGTTTCGAAAGGCTCAAGAGTGATTAATGCCGTTTTTTCCACACTCGTTGGTTTTTGCGCATAAGCTTCACTGTGATAATCAATGTTGATTTTAAAATGTGAACTTGCCTTTGCCGGCAACTCTAAATCATTTTGTAAATCCAGATAATAAATTTGCGGTTTATCTGACGGATTGCGTAAAGTAATGATGGATTTATCTTGCGTCCATCCCGCCCAACCATATACCCCTAATTTTGTGGGATCTTTACCAATCCAATGAGTGTCGAATAAGACGTTTTGGTTATCTCTTGCCCAATTAGCAGCCGATGCTAACGTATCCCAATTGTTTGTTGTCATCAGTTCAGGCGTAATGTACATTTCTTGTAATTGTGTTCCTGTTGCAAAGTAACTCCAAACTTGATCAGCAAAGTCATTTTCGGTTTCTTGTTGCAAATGTTTTGCTTGTTTAGCGTATACAATACCATGCAGCATAAGTGAATTTAATGGAAACAAGGGACCTTTTAAAACAATAGAACGATAGGTTTCCGCATCACGATAAGTTAACCACTGTTGAACTTTACTACCGGGTCCATAATAATTGACATCATCGCCACCTCGCCAGATAGAGTCGGCATAAAATAACCAAGACGGCGTCGCTTGTGTACCAGTTGTTAGATTAATATATAAATGATCATTAGCTTTACGCATATCTTGGATCAAATGAATCGCAGCATCAAAATCACTGGTAAATTGGCTGCCGGCGATCACTTTATCTGCATTACCTGTTCCATCGAGTTTGAACATGGTAATGTTCTGATTTTGGATTAATTCTAAAATTCGTTTATGAAAATTAGCATAGTATTTAGGGCCTGATAAGGCGAGTTTGCCATCCATGGTTTCATAACCCAGTTTTAATGCATTGGCAACACGAGTATCACGTGGTTTATTGTATCCACCCCAAGGTGACAACCAAATACCCAGCGCGGCGTGATATTTTTCTGATGCGGTTTTTAATTTTTTAAATTCACTCGGAAAATTATCACCAAATCCCCAGTTACCCGTTAAATTATCCCAACCATCATCAAACAGATAACCATCTAGGGTAACATGACGTTTTTCAACTAATTCTTGACCATATTGTTCGATTCGTAACAGTGCTTCTTTTTCAGTATAGGGATTAAAAAATCCGATATCTAGCCAAGAATTATAATGTAAGTACGGGCTATATGGTCGCAGGCGAACTTGATTAATAAATTCATTTACATGGCGTCTTAATTGCCCTTTTTCATAAGTGCCAATATAGGTTTTGTAACTCAAGGTGTGATTGACTTGTAACGGGATAGCTTGCGGAATTTTTTGCAACACACCACCTTCATAGGCAACGGTATTGGTTAATGGATTTTCGGGAATGATAAAAAAGGTATCACTAATAATCGGCGAACTGACAACGGAGCCGTAAACAAATGGCGCTTGAGAATGAAACGGCATTAAAGAAACGTCTGACATTGAAAGTGCCTGTTTTTTAGGGGTGATTTGCAGTTCATAACTGGCAAAATGTTTATCATCATTGAGAATCAATAGGGTTTGAATCGCAATATCATGACCACTGAAATTTAAATAAATTTGATTGTCTTTTTGTTGTAAATTATCTAAGTGAAAATCTTTATCGGTCAATTTTTGCCCCGAATTTAGCGTGATCTCAAATAGCGTATTAACAGTGATTGAATCATTAGTTACGGGATTAGTAATATTAAACGATGTGACGCTTTGTTGATTGCCACTATCAGATAGCGTGATTTGGGTATACTGCCCTGTTAATTGATATTCTTTAGCCCACACCGCATCAACAGATAAACCAAATGCGCTGAGTAACCCAATTGTGATCCATTTTTTGACATACGTTTTCATTACGACCTCCTGATTGATAAAAATTCGACAAAAGAATTGACCGAAATATAAATATCAGTATAGGTATTTGAATGATGATAAATTGTGATCTTGGTTACAGATTACAGGTCGATTGAAATTGTTAAAAAAAGCTTTTATTTGTCTCAAAATGAAAAGCTAATTTGGCTTCATATTGAAATACAATGCTATTTTTTCCCTAAAATAGAGATATGATTGTTTGTACCGAGTTCAACAATGAAAGATCGTTGATAATTAGACAGCGAATTTGCTTTTATTATCTGATGTGACAAAGATCGCATTTTTGATAAATGCTTGCCAATTTGAATGCGTAGTTCAACAAAAATTCATTTGTTGTCAACGCTATAATGATTTTAATTGATAAATTTAAGCAAAACAATGATATGGATAATAAATCCAAGGTATTTTCCATTTAGATGCTGTCAAAAAATTAGCTATTTGAACTAAATAATTAATCAAATAATTTGAATTGAACCGAAATACAATGATAACTGTTTATATCCAATGGCATGAATATTACATTCTTTAAATTTGTTGATTTCTGATATGCTATCTGTTCGTTATTGCCTAATGAATAATGACACTATGCAACAAATCAAAGATAACTTAGAAAAAAATCAGATAGCTATTTATTTTTCTGTGGTAATGATAGCTATTGGTCTGGTATTTTGTTTAGACAACACCTCAATATTCGACATGTTTATCAATCCAGTATTAGCATTCATGTTATTTGTCACTTTTTTACAAGTTCCTGTGACTGAGATTAAACCGTTTTGGTCTTATAAGCGATTTATATTGGCATTACTTATAACAAATTTTGTTATTATACCTGTTGGGGTTGGATTATTAGCGCTATTTCTACCTTCCGAGCCTTTCATTAGACTGGGCGTATTACTTGTGTTACTTGCCCCTTGTATTGATTATGTTGTCACTTTTTCTCATCTTGGACGTGCAGATGCCCGTTTATTATTGATGGCAACACCTTTATTATTGTTGTTACAAATGTTTTTACTGCCTGTATACTTAACTTTTATGATTGGCGAACAGGTCAACCAGCTCATTCACCTCCAACCCTTTATCCATGCTTTTATTTGGTTAATGGTCATTCCTTTCTGTTTAGCTACCTTAATGCAAGTCTGGGCTGTACGAAATCACACAGGCAAAAAAATGATATATGGGTTAAATATGTTACCCGTTCCAGCCACGGCATTAACGCTTTTTATCATTATTTTGGCAGTTCTACCTCAGCTGAAGGGTAATTTATCAGTCGTAGTATCCGTTATTCCATTTTATATAATTTTTGCTATTGTCGCCCCTTTAGTTGGATGGTTTATTGGTCGTTGTTTTCATGTTTCCGTCGCAGGAAGTCGAGCGATAGCTTTTAGTGCCGGTACTCGAAATGCGCTAGTCATTTTACCTTTAGCGTTAGCCATACCTAATGCAATACCCATTTTACCGGCAATCATCGTAACACAAACACTTATCGAATTAATCAGCGAGCTAGTTTATATTTATGTTATTGCTAAACTAAAATGAATGCTAAAAGACAATGGGCTATATGCCCATTTCCTTTTTTTATTGCTCAATCAATTTTAATTTAGCAATCACTGGGATATGGTCGCTTACAAGTGGCCATTTGATACCATTCCACTCATTGCCATCATTGGGAATAATGAATTGCTCAACTTGCCATATTTGATTTCGACTTGTAAAAATATGATCTAAATCTAATCCAGGATTTCCTGCTGGCCAAGTGCGAGTATCGACATTTTCTTGTTTTACCAATGTCCAGTATTTTTCAAGCTCTTTAATGACTCTATCATTTTTAACAGAATTAAAATCGCCTAATAAGACCATAATTCCAGATACTAAATTTGGAAATTCATCATCTAAGTCCTGATCATCAAACACAATACTATTAATAAAACGTGCTTGTGACATTCTTACCTCATCTTCTTCATGCCAATCAAAATGAGTATTAAACACATAAATTGGCGAATCAAAACCCGGCACATTAATTTGACTTAACATCAGGGATCGTTGTTCAAAATCACCAGAGGGTAACAAAAAAGTTTTACTTTTTACTATTGGATATTTAGACAATATGGCATTACCGTAATTACCGCCTTTCATGTCCGTTGCTTTGCCAAACAGATAGTACATGCCCGTTTTTTCTGCTATTACTTTTGCTTGATCTAAGCCATCACTACGTGTGGTATTTTGATCGACTTCTTCAAGAGTTATGATATCCGCATCCATTGCTTTAATCGCGTTAGCAACTAAATCTAAATTAACCTTATGCTTTCTAAGCCCGCCTGCAATGTTGAAATTTGCAATGGTAATTTCTGGTTGATCTTTATCGGTATACACTTTATTCGGCGAATGTTGATATTGTGATATCACTAAATCTTCTGTTGCCAATGCATATGAAAATAACGAAAACAAACCCACTATAGTCAGCACTAAACAATTTTTCTTCATATCTTTATCCTACAACTTTTTTGATTTCATCAATTCGAGTTAGATTATTCGATGCTCTTTTTGATATTAATTGAATTTAAATGGACATGTTGCGATCACAATCACAACTTGATGATTATCATTGGAAAATACTGTCATATAAAAATGACTGATAAAAGCCATGCAATGATACATGGCTTTCACTATTATGGTTGTGATGATTTATTTTTAATAATCATTTGTACAGGATAATGATCAGAGTAATTATCCGTAAAATCGTCTTTTAAGACTTTAACCTCAATAACGTCGTTTTTTAATGGGGGGGATATATAAATATAATCATAACGCAGCGGTGTTGAAGCTTGATCATAAAATACTTTGGTTGGCGCTGTTGCAATAAATTCTTTATTTGTAATTTTCAACGCATCAATAAACCCTGCATCCAATAAATTTTGTTGAACGGTATAACTTAATTGTCCATTAACAAGATTATCTAATATCGGTCTTTGTTTCTGTTTTTCTTTGATATCGTTTAACAGATTACTTTTATCGTAGGTTTCTTTATCCGCAGGTGAAAAAGAGTTTAAATCACCAGCAATAATCCATTTACCATTTGGATCACGGCTATATTTGATAGAATCGATAATTAAGTTCATTTCATCAATTCTTTTTTCTGTCCAAAATGGATTCATATGGGTAATAACAAAATGATAGTTGCCAATATCAGCATACAGCGCACCATGCCATAGATTATCCACGACTTTATCAACATTGACTATAGGATATTTTGACGTAATGGCGACAGGGAAAAAAGCGGCATCATCAGGTTTTTCTTTCAATAATACCGCATATTTATGTCCATAACTTGCGGCAAATTTTTCAACCTTTTCACGAGTAAAAAAATTCATTTCTTGCCAGGCAATAATATCGGCATCTTGTGCTTTTGCCCATTCGATAAATTTCTGTTTTCCGTCTGTTTCGTCTAATTTCATACCATTATAGACATTGTAACTAATGATTTTAAGGTCTTTCACATCGTCAATTGAAGCAAAAACAGTTGAAGTACTTAGGATAAAACTACTGATAATGGCTGCTAATTTTAATTTCCTTTTAATCATAATGATATACCTTTTTTTAATTAAGATTGGTTATTAGTATGAGGTTGATTGAGGTTTAAAAAAATATTTTTTTCTGATTTTTGTGATGTATATCAATATATTTTTATCTAGGTTAGTGTTTTTTATGACGAATCAGTCAGCAATCAACGAAGTATTCCTTATAAAAATAGATTTTTTATTGATTATTGTTTGAAAATTAAGACATAAAATGAGTAAAAATTATTTTATGCCTTAACACAAAAAAGACGAAGTTTAATGCTTATATCAACACTTCAATTCCTTTTATTCTTGCAAGATAACAAAATTCAAATCGCTAATTGATTCGAGTGCATCAGCAATATCATTTAATGCTTCACTATAACCATCACAATTTTTGAAAGCTTCGGTGTTGGCATCGATTATTGTTGATTTAAAATCTTTATAACCTTCACTAAAATCACTTCCTGTTAAGGTTAAAATTTGCTGCCAATTATTGAGTTTTGCTTGAATATCATTACGTCCTTGTTCACAAGCGATAGAATTTAAAGCAATATCAGGAATAGAAAACGCCGGTAATTTGTTTAATTCAGGTGTACGTTCAACAAAACGTACTCTATCTAAAGGTATATCATAATCATCTAATTCTTCTACATATTCTGGCGCAATTTTCCAAAACTCCGCTTCCCGGTATATTTTTTTTATCGTCGAGAATTTGGTAGAGTCCCTGATCGTTATTTTCTCTGGTACAGGTTTGTCAAGATCATATTTCCACCAATATTCGCTTTGATCAATAAATAAGTCATTTGTCACACTAAGAGGTAACTCTATTTCCTTTACCTTTCCATCATACATTATTGATACAGTGGTCATACTTGATTTTTTGGACATTAGTAGCATACCATAATCAGCAGGTTTCATTTTTTCGTCGATAAAATAGAAGTTCATTATTACGTAATTATTTAATGTTGGATTAATGATATTAAGTTCATTCTTTCGATTGGGTTTTACCAGAATATTTAAAGTTTCTTGGTTATAAACTAGAGTATGTTTACCAAATTCAAAAGAGTAAGCGATCTTTGAAACTGGAGGAATAACGTGTTCAGTTCCATCAATGGTTACGTTTATTTCGTTCGAAGTTGGATTATCGATCATAGTTTGAATTTTACTTGGTACAAAACAGCCGACTAAAGCCAAACTGCAAACAACAATTAAAAAATATTTAATTTTAGTCATTACTTTTATTTCATTTTATCTTTTTTGGGGATTGCGATTTTACCACAATCATATATAAACACCACGCAAAAATTACAAATATTTCATTTATAATCAATAAGATAAATAAATTAAAAAAAAGAAAAAATTGTAAATATTGGAATAAATATTCTTAATAAAAAATTAAAAAAATTTTTTAGATTTAAATAATGTTAAGTGAAAAAAATAACGATTTGTTTAATAGAACCTAATGTTACTTTATAACCCTAAAAAACTTAACATAGCATGATTAGCTGTTATTTAATGGGTTGAAAATAACTTTAAAGCAAAATGGAGCGAAGGTAAATTTCAAATGCTGATAAGATTAAATGATTAGATTTGATAATAAAACCAATATCTTTTATCCACCTAAAGATATTGGTTGTTTTTTAACTATCCTATTTTGGCCAAATAAATCGACCTTTAGCGTCCGGATCTTCTTCAATAAATTTTTTAAGTTTATCGGATTGGTAAAGTTGCTTAACGTCATTTGCCCATGCCGTGTTGAGATCTTCTTTTTTAACGACAACCATTAGCTCTAAATTGGGCGATAATTCTTCTTGAATTAATATATTATCAGCTGGCACTTTACTCAACCATGCCACACCGCCTGGCATAATTGCGTAATCAACTTCGCCAAGTACTCGCGGAATAATTTCTGATAAAAGCGTTTTAAATTTTAAATTATAGCTGTTTTCTATAATATCATTTAAGGTGATTATGCCTGATTGTGTGTCTGGTTTAAGCTTGATCCAACCTATTTTTTGTAACAACAATAATGATCGAGAAGTGTTGGAGGGATCATTCGGGATAGCAATGATTTGATTGGATGCAATATCATTGATTGAATGATGTTTCTGTGAAAATAGAGCGGCAGATATGGAAGGAATGTGTACTAATGAGACAAGGTCGTTATGGGTCTCTTTGTTATAGACGTCAAGATAATCTTGATGCTGTGCAGCATTCATATCAATACTCCCTTCAACCAGCGCGGTATTGGCATCCCGCAAAGAACTAAAATTGACCAGTTTGACGCTGTAGCCTTTTTTTTCTAATTCGGGCTTAACCACTCGCTCCATTAAAATGTTGTGCATACTAGGGGGTAATCCAACTATGATCTCTTTTTTGTCTGATTGTTTTATGTCCTTGCTTTTGTCTGTGTCACAACCTATCAACACGAGCCCCAATAATATTAAGGTAGGTAAATATAAATATTTTTTCATTATCATTCCTTCTGGATTGTGTTTGCAATATTTACAAAATATAACTCTTTGTTAATGTGTGTTATTTTTATAACGATAGGATATTTAGGATTATAATTATCAAGCTTTCATTTTGATAATACTTAAAGTTTATATCATTATTCGATTAAGATATATAAATTTTCTGTTTAATCGCTGATCTATTTGTGGTTAAATATATTCGTCATTCAGGACGTTCAAATAAATATAAAGGATTAAAAAGCATGAAAATAAATATAATCCCCCTCATCTATAGTTGCTTACTATTGACTTTGTTAGGATGTGATAATAAGCAAAGCGATTCTAAAATTATCATCAATAATTATATTAATAATGGTCAATATGATGTTGCTCCTCACTCAAAACTGATTAAAAAGCAGCGGTTTGAAGGAAGTTATTTTGGTACGATTGAAACGAACGCAGATGGTTTGATCACCTTTTACAATTTGAACGATAAAAAAGTCTATTTTGATTATCAGCAGTCACAATATATGATCAAAAATCAGGAACTTTCAAAATACAAAATTAATGTTGATGATAAACAAAATATTGTTTCGATAACTGACTCATCCGGCAACGAAGTTATCCGCTCAACCTATGACGAACAAGGACGAGTTGTGAAACTTGAAAACAGCATTATTGGTGGTTCAAATTATCTATTTATTAATCAAATTACTTATAAAAATGAATTAGTTGTTGAAAGAGACTATGAAATTTTTGATAAAACAGATGAAGCAAATATCGTTCCACTTTACCTCAATAAAAAGCAATACTTTTATAATACAGAAAAGCAGCTCATTAATAGCGTCGAACATGCTTTTATTGCTCAAAATGGTCAATATGAAAGCAATGAACACAATCAATTAATCCCCACAGAGCAATTAAACTGCGTTTACGATGATCCTAACCAGTATGGTGATTGGACAAAATTATATTGTTTAGACGAACAAGAAGAAACAAAGCGATTTATTTTACGCTCTTTCGAATACTATGACTAATGAAGGAAACAGCAATGAAAAGGATCATTTTCGTATGTGGTTTATCAATCATTCTATTTGGTTGTAATAAAAATGAAAAACTGAGTAATGTTGAGCTCACTAACAACTATTTATTGTTTAGTAGTGTTGAGAATATTCCGTATTCAAAACTGATTAAGCAACAAAAGATTATTGGCAGCGATCGCCAACAATATCTATCAGATGATAGAGGTTTCATTGTCTCAGTTGATATTGATCATGTGAAGATCACAAACGACTATGCGACGAAAAAAAGCCATTTTTCGATAGATAATCAATATGATTTGGATTTAAATATGGAATTGGATGATAAGCAGAATCTTTTGCATTTAGAAGATTTAGCCAAAAAGATCGAATGGTCTTCAACTTATGATGATCAAAATAGAATAATAAAAATCGAGCGTATTTCCAATCCATCGACAATCAGTGATATTCAGTATGAAAATGGAAATATTTCTCGAATTGTTAATACTTATATCTTAAAAATGGATTTAGCCAATATTTACACGTCAAGCGAAGAAAAGATATTTTTATATAACGATAAAAATCAATTAGATAAAGTTATCATTAAATTTTTTGATGACAAAGAGTCCAAACCAACAGAGACAAAAAGATGTTCCTTTTATGGATATAATGAACAAGGTGATTGGACGAAGTCATATTGTTTAAAAATGAATGAGAATTTTACTTATTTTAATTCACGAAAAATTGACTATTAAAAGTGTGCAAATAAGCTAATTTAATATGATTCTCCCTAATACTGGATAATGCTATTAAGGAGAATTGACCTACTTGCTCACTTATAATGCGCCTACAATTCGATGAGGAATATATAACTCTTCAAGATAAGTGATATCCTCTGGGGTTAACAAGACGTTTAACGACCCAACTGCATCATCTAAGTACTTCGTTTTTGTCGCACCAATAATCGGTGAGGTAACACCTTTCGCAAACTGCCATGCTAATGCTATTTGAGTCATTGTTACGCCATATTTTTCAGCAAGTTCATGTACTCTTTTTACTATATTAGTATCGGTTTGTTGGGTACTATCATATTTTTCGATAGCGGTTTTATCTGTTTTACTACGTAACGTATCAGTCGTCCACTCTAATCGAGCAAGACGACCAGCAGCTAAAGGACTATAAGGTGTTAATGAAACATTAAATTGTTTACAAATTGGAATTAATTCTCTTTCATCTTCACGATACAATAAATTATAGTGATTTTGCATCGAGACAAATTTCGTCCAACCGTTTTGCTCAGCAGCAAGTTGCATGTTATAAAATTGGTAGCCATACATCGCAGAAGCACCTAGTGCTCGAACTTTTCCAATTTGAACCAACTTATGTAATGCTTCCATTGTTTCTGTAATTGGTGTGGTATAGTCAAAACGATGTATAATATATAAATCGATGTAATCCGTACCTAACCGTTTAAGTGATCCGTCTATCTCTTTTTCAATTGCCCCTTTTGATAAGTGACCGTCATTAAAATAGACTTTGGTGGCTAAAATAACTTTATCACGAGCAATATTTTTTTTGATTGCTTGACCTAAATACGTTTCACTGGTTCCTGCTGAATAAATATTGGCTGTATCAATAAAATTGATACCCAAATTTAACGCATGCTGAATGATCGCTTCACTCTCACTTGGATTAAGTGTCCATGCATGCATTTTACTGGCAGGATCGCCAAAACTCATACAGCCCAAACAAAATCGTGACACTTCAATATCGGTATTGCCTAGTTTTACATATTCCATCATATCCCCTCTTTTTCCCAACCTAGTTGTAATAGTGAGCATTGAACATTGTTAAATTTATTCTAAAACGAAATGTCATTGAGATAAACCAGCGATTCTTTTATAGTATCATGAATTAAATTCATCAATACGGTCAATATGCATAACTTTAATGAGCTAAATTATTTTATTATTATCGCTGAAGCAAAGAGTTTTGTTAAAGCGGCTAAATCGTTAGGTGTTTCATCCTCAGCACTCAGTCATAGTATGCGAAATTTAGAAACACGCCTTAATTTAAGACTTTTTAATCGTACCACGCGCAGTATGTCTCTTACGGAAGCTGGTGAGCAGCTTTACAAACAATTAGCTCCATTATATCAATCAATTAATGACGAAGTCAGCGCATTAGGACAGTTTCTTAATACACCTTCCGGAACAATTCGAATCAATGCCGCGAGCCTTGCGGTTGAAAGTATTATTTATCCTAAATTGATACCTTTATTAAAAAATTATCCTCAAGTAAAAATAGAAATTGTTTGCGATAACAATTGGGTTGATATTGTTAAGCAGGGATTTGATATGGGTTGTCGTATTGGTGATGATCTTCCTAAAGAAATGATTGCGGTAAAAATTTCAGAACCTTTAACAATGGCTTTAGTAGCAAGTCCCAATTATCTTAAAAATAGAATGATTCCTAAATGTATTAAAGATTTGGATCAGCATCAACTAATTGGTTTTCGCATTTCAGCCCAGCACGCAACAGAATTAACATGGGAATTTACAGATCAAGGACACATCATTAAGTACCAACCTTCATCCCAATTTGCGATTAACAATCATTTACGCAAACAGGCTGCATTAGATGGTTTAGGCATTACCTGGATAGGTAGACCCAATGTTGAAAAACAACTAGCTGAAGGTAGTTTGATAGAATTATTAACAGAATTTGCTATTACTTACGAACCCTTTTACATTTATTACCCTAGCCGAAAAGGACATTCAAATGTATTTAAATTAGTGTTAAATGCATTGAAATACGAATGATTCAATGAGTTGTGGTATCCAATCCCATAATGCATCTTGTACCCATTTGTTGTCCTATTTAAGTCATAAACATATTACGTCAATAGACTAATGATAAAATAAGCGTCAGTTTAAAATGCTCAACCTTATTGATCAGATCAATATATAATCAAAAACAACTCATTTTTTAGTAATGTAATGATCATTATTGCACATTTTATGCACTTTCTTTACTTATTTATGTCATTTGCTTAATTAAATTTAATCAATTAAATTTAATTAGTTAATCATTAATTTCACTATACAGACTACTTTTTCAACTGAATTCAACTCATGCAAACATGATTATTTATCATTTGTCAGCCGTGAGTGCATAAAATCTAATATCCCCCCTACTTTTTAATTGAACAGGAGCTCTTGATGGATTCACAAATATGGGTTTTAGGTGTGTTGATTAGTAGTATTTTGTTAATAGTTATCAGTATTGTAAAATTGAAGCTTCATCCTTTTTTAGCCCTGCTATTATCGAGTTTTTATGTGGGCATATTAATGGGCATGAAACCATTAACAATGATAAGTGCAATTGAAGATGGTATCGGTGGAACACTTGGTTTTTTGGCTGCCGTAATTGGTTTAGGTACGATTCTAGGCAAAATGATGGAAGTATCCGGTGCAGCAGAACGCATTGGGATAACTTTGCAAAAATGTCGTTGGTTATCTCCCGAAGTCATCATGGTATTAGTGGGTTTAATTTGTGGTATTACCCTATTTGTTGAAGTAGGCGTAGTGCTTCTTATTCCTTTAGCTTTTTCAATAGCCAAAAAAACGCAGACTTCGCTATTAATGTTAGCTATTCCATTATGTACCGCTTTAATGGCCGTGCATTGTATTGTTCCTCCTCATCCCGCCGCATTATATGTTACTAATGCTTTAGGGGCAGATATTGGTAGTGTGATTTTATATGGCTTATTAATTGGACTTATTGCCTCATTAGTGGGAGGGCCCATTTTTTTACGAATCATTAAAAATAAGATGCCATTTAAAAAAGTCCCTGAAGAGTTTTCTGATTTAAAAGTGCGTACCGAAGACGAATTACCTTCCTTAGCTGCCACGCTGTTTACAGTATTATTACCCATAATATTAATGCTGATCAAAACCACAGCAGAGTTAAATATTGATAAGACTACGTCCTTGTATGCAGCGCTGGAATTTATTGGAAACCCTATTACTGCAATGTTTATTGGTACATTTGTCGCTTATTATGTATTAGGTCTTAGACGCAATATAGGGATGAGTAAATTATTAAATCATACCGAAAATTGCTTTTCATCTATTGCTAATATTCTGCTAATCATCGGAGCTGGAGGCGCATTTAACAGTATTTTAAAAACCAGTGGATTAAGTGATAGTTTAGCCAATATATTATCGCAATTAGATATGCATCCGATCTTATTAGCTTGGCTCGTCGCCATTATTTTGCATGCTGCGGTCGGTTCTGCAACGGTTGCTATGATGGGAGCCACAGCGATCGTATCACCTATGCTTAGCATGTATCCTAATGTCAGTCCCGAAATTATCACATTAGCAATTGGCTCAGGTGCAATTGGTTGTACAATTGTGACCGATTCATTATTTTGGCTGGTTAAACAATATTGTGGCGCAACAATGACCGAAATCTTCAAATATTATACCAGTGCTACTTTTATCGCTTCCGTCGTTGCGTTACTTTGCACATTTTTATTATCAGGTATGATTTAATCATTCAACATAAGGAGTCAAAATGAATCAAATCGAAATTGAATGTCTTATCAAAGATAATCCTTTAGTTGATAAACTGATTAAACTTGAACCCTGTTACTGGTTTAATCCTAATATTACAACATTAGAAATAGGATTAAATTATGTGGGACTTGATCAACAAGATATTGCCGAGGCAAGCAATCGCTTAAAACGATTTGCCCCTTATTTAGCCATTGCTTTTCCAGAAACTTTAGCAACAAAAGGCATTATTGAATCTGATGTAGTTGAAATAGATCATATGAAAACAGCCTTAGAAGCACGTTACAATCAAAATATTGCTGGTAAATTACTGTTGAAAAAAGATAGCCACTTACCTATTTCCGGCTCAATAAAAGCACGCGGAGGTATTTACGAGGTTTTAACGCATGCAGAAAAATTAGCCATTGAGCAAGGTTTATTATCTTATGAAGATAACTACAGCAAACTGTTTTCTGATGAATTTAAACAGTTTTTCAACCAATATAGTATTGCGGTAGGATCAACGGGTAATCTTGGCTTATCGATTGGTATCATGAGCGCCAAATTGGGTTTTAATGTTAGTGTTCATATGTCAGCTGATGCAAGAGAATGGAAAAAACAGAAGTTACGTTCTCATGGTGTAAATGTGATCGAATATGAAGATGACTACAGCGTCGCTGTCGAGCAAGGTCGCAAAGCCGCTGAGTCGGATCCTAGCTGTTTTTTTATCGATGATGAAAATTCTAAAACCCTTTTTTTGGGTTATTCCGTTGCTGGCGAACGTCTAAAACAACAATTTGACCAAATGGGCATTGTCGTTAACCGTGAAAATCCCTTATTTGTTTATTTACCTTGTGGTGTAGGCGGCGGACCTGGCGGTGTAGCTTTTGGTTTAAAAATGGCGTTTGGTGATCATGTCCATTGTATCTTTGCTGAACCCACCCACTCACCTTGCATGTTTTTAGGTGTTTATACCGGCTTACACGATAAGATTTCAGTGCAAGATATCGGTATTGATAATCTAACCGCGGCAGATGGTCTGGCGGTAGGACGCGCATCAGGCTTTGTCGGTCGTGCAATGGAACGTTTGTTAGACGGTTATTATACGTTGTCAGACCAAGAGATGTATGATTTATTATCTTTACTCAATCAAACCGAAAATATTCAATTAGAACCTTCGGCTCTTGCTGGTATGAAAGGCGCTATCATAGTAAATCACGATTTACAGTATCAGCAACGTCTGCAATTAACACCGCAACAACTACAACATGCTACTCATCTGGTTTGGGCAACAGGTGGCGGAATGGTACCAGCTGAGGAGATGCAAAAATATCTTAATGCCGGCGCCAACTAACTAACCATGGCAGATAAATATCAAATGATGATATTTATCTGTCATGAAACGCATGCTTATTATTCTTTAACACATCAACATTATTTTATTCACAGTAAAATAAAACGAGAGCCTAGCGACTTAATCTAAGCGATGATAACAGATAACAGAGTTTAATAAACGCAAATAAGCTGACATTGTGGCACGATATTCTGGATTTGGTGATAGATCGGCATGATAAAATAAAATCCAAATCACTTAGATATTCCTTATCATGTGTGCGAATAAAGATATAAGAAGAGAATATAAGGATAAGTCGACGATATTTAAAAAGTATGATTAACTTTTTAGGAAAGTATTGCTTTCAAATTAAATGAATTATTTTTGTAATATTTGCTTATTTTTTAAAACGCTGTCAAAGTCAGCTGCAAATATTTATCGCAGGAACTGTTATCGTCAAAACTGTTGTAGCAAGAACGAGTTTATGGATTGAATTGGTGCCAGTGGTCGGACTCGAACCGACACGCTTTTAAGGGCGGCGGATTTTGAATCCGCTGCGTCTACCAATTTCGCCACACTGGCATTAGAAGTGTAAATAAGTAAACGTTGGCAATTATACTAAGCTTTGCAATAACTGCAACTGATATTATGATAATGTGCTTTGAATGCCTAAAAAATCAACTACCAACGACGCTTCCACGCCGGCAATTTTTTCAAAATAGTATAAGCAGTTTGTTTTGCTATCGAATAGTCAATATTATGGTTATTGGCATACCGTAAAGTCACTTCATGCCATTTTTGGTCAAAGGTTTTCATGGTACCATCCTGATTGGCACAATATTTACAATAACTTTTAGATAGATCATGCAAAGGATAATCAGCAATTGAAGTCATTGGCATGCCACATGCAATACACATTTTCATTTTTAAAATCTCGATTAAATTAACTATTGTGATTAAATCTTACCTAACCTAATGCCTAAAAATCCTACTCTGACTAAGTCAAGATTACAAGATATTGTATGATAAAGCGCATAAAATTATTCTATTAAATCAAGCTCAACTTGTGATGAGCGTTGTTTAGACTGAGATTTTTGCTGAAGCATGGCTAAATAACGACGCTTATAAGCACGTTGTAGACACAAACGTAATACTTCCTTTTTTTGTTTATCAGTATAGCTTAACCAGCTGAAACGTTCTTCTCTTGAACGATAACAGCCTATACAATACCCTTGTTTATCGGTTTCACAAACACGCTTACATGGACTGGGTATATCAAAAAATTCAATCTGATCCAATACGTTATATTTCCTGTAAACAAATAATATATGTTAGTTAATGCCCTTTTAAACCAAATCCTTTGCACAGAATTTTAAAGCAGTCATCACAATCATGTGTTGATGCATTGAGTAATGTTTGGGTTGGTGCATGAATCAGTTTGTTGGTTAGCCGACGTGAAAATTCAGCAAGTACATCTTCAATATTCTCACCTTGTCGAAATGCATTTAAAGCTTTTTCTTCTTGTTCACGTTGTATACTTTCAGCATTTTGACGATACTGTTTTACATAATCAATCACAGAACGCGTTTTTAACCAATCTAAAAAATGTTCGGCTTGCTCTCGAATAATGTGTTGTGCTTCTTGAGCTGCTACCATTCGTTGTTGTAGATTGTTTTCAACTGTTTTTTGCAAATCATCGACCGAATAAAGATGTACATGGTCAAGTTTACTGATCTCTTCTTCTACATCTCGAGGAACCGCTAAATCAATAAACAGCATTTGACGGTTATTTCTTGCCAATAAACTTCGCTCTACCATTCCTTTACCAATAATAGGTAGCGGACTCGCTGTTGAACTTATGACAATATCTACATCTTTAAGACGATTTGCAATATCAGGTAAAGAGATAATTTCGGCATCGATAAGTGCGGTTAGTTTAAGGGCTTTTTCTCGAGTTCGATTAGCTACAATGACATGATTGAATCGATGAGGTTTTAAATAACGAGCAATAAGTTCAATTGTGTCACCCGCCCCAACTAACATCACATTTAAATTTTGCGTTGTTTTAAATAGATTTCGGGCTATAAGACAGGCGGCATAAGCAACGGAAGCCGTATTTGAGCCTATTTTCGTTTCTGTTCGTACTATTTTCGCTACACGAAATACCGTTTGAAATAGCTTTTCTAATTTAAGTGACAAGCTATTATTTTGCTGGGCATAACAATAAGCTTGTTTAACTTGACCTAATATTTGGGGTTCTCCAAGCACCATTGAATCAATACCACATGCAACAGACATTAAGTGTTCAACTGCCTGCTGTCCTTGTTTCCAATAAAGCATGTCGTGATAATGTTGAATGTCAATATGATGAAACTGCCCTAGCCAGCTTTCTACAGATTGTTTTAAGCTTAAATAGTCAATTTGGTGCTCAAAGCTAAGATAAATTTCTGTGCGATTACAGGTTGATAAGATCACACATCCTTCAACTAAAGGGTGTTGATATAAGCTGTATAATGCTTTATCAATAATTTCATTGGGAAAAGCGAGTTTTTCTCTCAGCGACACGGGTGCCGTTTTATGATTGACACCTAATATAGTGATTGACATTGCAATTTTCTTATATAATTGTTTGTAAGATATGACGATTTATAGCACCTTTATAACAGGTTATTATACATGAAAATTTGAAAACGTTAATTTCTCATTACCTTTTTTATTCTTTTAATAATCAGTTATAATGTTTTACCTATTATTGATTAACATTGAAGAGGCAATTATGTTTAAATTTAAATACGCTTTGATCTTACTGCCTTTGTTACTTACAGCCTGTCAAGTTACCAAACATAAAGACACAGCAACCATTGAAGAACAATGGCAACTTCACCAACAAGATCTTAAGCAAATAAATGCTTTTCAAGTTAATGGAAGTATTGCTCATTTTAGTGAAAACTCTCGAAGTTATGGACGTTTTTTTATTGTTCAAAAATCGATAGATCGTTATGAAATCAAACTTACTACACCTGTTGGAACCAACATTTTAACACTAATTGCAGAACCGGATTATGCAGAAGTGATCGACAAAAATGGCAAGCATTATACTGATTATAATGTTGAAAGTTTGATGAATAAAATCGCTAGGATCGATGTGCCTTTAAATTCATTAAATAATTGGCTTAAGGGATTTTCTAACGACAGTATCAACGATAAAATCGATAATTCGGGGCGTTTAGCATCAACCGAATTTTTGCAACAAGACAAAAAGTGGCTATTAAAAATATCGAATTACATGACGAAAACTTTTAATAATAAATCGGTAGATTTACCCGCAATGATTGAACTTAATCATGATAATGAACGAGTACGCTTAAAAATTGATAATTGGATTTTACGGTAATAAGGATTTTTCATGTATCAATGGCTTTCACCCGCTAAATTAAATTTATTTTTATATATTACTGGGCGTCGTCCTGATAATTATCATAATTTACAAACACTATTTCAATTTATCGATATGAGTGACAGATTATCTTTCAATCGTCGTGAAGATGATAAAATTAATCTAGTCACTCAATTTAGTGATATCCCTTCAGATAAAAATTTAATTACTCTCGCAGCCCAACGATTAAAATCTTATACTGGTCGACATGAGTTAGGGATTGATATTGCGATTGATAAAATAATTCCTATGGGTGGTGGGCTGGGTGGCGCATCATCGAATGCCGCAACGACGTTAGTTGCACTTAATCAATTATGGAATCTTAATTTATCACGCCATACATTGATCGAGATTGGTCGTAATATCGGTGCCGATGTACCAATTTTTATCTATGGTCACACAGCATTAGCACAAGGAATTGGCGATCAGTTGCAATCGGTTGAATTTCCGGAATATTGGTATTTGGTCACCTACCCTAATATTGCAATCTCAACAGTCAAGGTGTTTAACGATCCTGATCTTAAGCGAGGTACACCTGTTCGAAGCGTTAATGAATTGCTATCCTTAGATCAATTTAGTAACGATTGTGAAGTGGTGGTGCGCAAGCGTTATCCAAAAGTAAACGCAATCATTACTCATCTTTCGCAATTTGCTCCAACACGATTAACTGGCACGGGCGCTTGTGTTTTTACGCAATGTCAATCAAAGGCAGAAGCCGAAAAGCTACAAGATACGTTGATAGACTTTGATGTAAAAAGTTTTGTGACTAAATCGTTAAACAATTCTCCGCTTTATAGCAATTAAATCAAGATATTCATTCACGGTTATTAACCCTTAACGAAATGGTTAAGGGATTTAATATTATTGTTCTGAATCATTTAATCCACAGAATCACTAGGAATCACATATAAGCGTCGATTATAATATTCAACACAGTACAAACCTTGATAAGTTTTATACCCCTGCCGAGATAATCTCGATTTTAACCATGCTTCACTTTTACCCAAATCCTCTAAAACATCATTTCTTGGTTTTTCATTTTCTAAGACAATAGCTGAAATATCTTTATCCCCTTTTTTAACGACCGTTAATTGTCCATTAGGCTCCAAAATCGCTTTTTCAACAGAATTGATATTAAAGACATTTTTCATCCGCAATAGTACGGCAAAGCTTGATATATCCAGATTTACTGATGTGAAAGCATCCAACTTTATTTTGCCTTTATCCATTAATACGATCGGATTACCAACAATAAAGGCTTTGGCATTTTGGCTATTTTTTTTCAGATAATTCGAGGTGTACATTATTGCCGTCCACATGAGTAATACAATTAAAAAATCATAAACGGTTAATTTAGGGTTATAGATGATACCGCCGGCAATACCACCCAAAATCATGTTACCAATAAAATCGATACTCGACATTTGAGACAATGATGTTTTTCCGGTAATTTTTAAAAACAAAATAATGCAAATAAAGACCACCAATAATTTTAAGGCAATGACTAAAAAATCATAGTAATTCATTTTAGTATTACTCCAATAATCTATTGAACGATATGCATAAAATAGTAATCTTTAAAAGGACTGGAATCGTATTAAATATTTAAAGTTAGAAAAGAGAGTATTAATTATTTAACGTTAGAAATGAATCATTAAGTATAGTTAAGGCATTGTATCACAAACTTTTCAGATAAAACTGCGCTTTTTACCATTACATTATCAATTTAACAGTTTAATGTATTATTGCGATGATAACGCAACGCAGCGAATAAAGTTTTCACCATATAGGTTTAAATCGATGACAATATTCCGCTCATTGTTTTATAACAATTAAGGATGAAATACACCATCACGAATATAACTTTAGTAATCAATAATATTAACGCATTGATTTAAAAATGCGTATTTTGACTAACATTTTAAATAATCACATTTTTTACCTATTTGATTAATGATTTAATATAAACGATTTGGTCTATGTAGAGCTTGCCAGAAAAAAGCAAATTCATCTTTTCATTCAGA
The DNA here is from genome assembly GCF_046635745.1 of Gilliamella sp. CG35. Lineage (NCBI taxonomy): Bacteria > Pseudomonadati > Pseudomonadota > Gammaproteobacteria > Orbales > Orbaceae > Gilliamella > Gilliamella sp. CG35. The sequence goes on along the minus strand of NZ_JBIDFH010000003.1, from coordinate 81,814 downwards.
TAATGTTTTATAAATCGAACAGGTATAACTTTACTAACTATTACCGTTTATGAGACAATCTATGTTGTATTATCCTATTTTTAACCAAGTAATAGCATTGTTTATAATTTTTTACAATTATCAATTGAAGTTATTTTCTAACTTAATATAGGAAAAATAAAAATGAGACAAAATCAAACTGATCTGGCTGCTCTATTTTTACGTATTGCTTTAGGTGTGATGTTTTTGGTTCATGGTTTCACTAAGTTACTCGTCTTTACACCATCTGGTACAGCACAATATTTTGAATCGCTTGGATTTCCCGATTTTGTTGGTTATATCGCCATTGTCTTTGAAATTGGTGGCGGTGCATTACTGTTAGTTGGTATATTAACTCGTGTCATTGCTATTTTAGCCATTATTGAATTACTCATTATCACCGTTATCCATTTTAATAATGGATGGACATTCAGCAATACCGGTGGTGGTTGGGAATACCCTGCTTTTATGGTCATTACCGCTTTTAGTCTTGCACTATTAGGCAATGGTCGTTATAGCGTTTTAGGTCAAAAATATTCTGAACTTATTGAATAGTCGTTTGAATAAATTGTTTTTATTGATGCAATAATTGATTAGGAAGATATCATAAACATAAACGATATCTTCCTGAAATATAATCAATAAAATAAACTTATTTCGTTGGCAGTATTAAATAATAGAGAGTCTTTCCAGCGCCTTTGACATTCAATCAAATCATTCTGTTTTTTCAAAATTTAATCTATCTTTTTTTGTATGAACTCATGACAATTGATAACGTTTGCAAATCCTGCCAATGCTGACATAAAGCTATAATGGACTTTTTTAGCGGGGATGATTTCATCATTAAATTCAAGATCACGGTTTGTACATGCATCATGAATTAATATCGGTTGATAACCAAGTTCATTGGCACATCGGGTAGTTGAATCCACACACATATGGCTCATCATGCCACAAATGACCAGTTGTTTGACTGAGTATTGTTGTAATTTTTGGTGTAAATCAGTAGTTGAAAAAATTATCACCCCATAATCACGCTGAAAAATATACTCTATAAATTTCGAAAAATTAAGATGATATCGCTTTGTGATAGAAACAATTTATACGTTGTTGAAACAGAATTTAAATTTACAAAAATTTAATAAAAAAACAAAAAAACAGTTGCGAGCAGACTTTTTATGTTATATTTTGTTCAGAAATTAGATTAATAAATCAACTTAATGGTTTTTATTTTATGAATTGTTTTTGCGCTTTTATTACTAAACATCATCATCACCATCATTCCTGAATAGTCTTCGGGCGATTGGTGCTGGAAGACATTTGGTCTTCCGGTGATATCGCGAAAGCAAATAGAAAACCCTCGGAAGATCAAACTTCCGAGGGTTTTTTGTTTGTGGTTTATAAATTTTTTGGATAAGTTGGAGAATAATATGTTGGATAATTCGCGTTTACGCATTGCGATGCAAAAATCTGGTCGTTTAAGTGATGAATCAAAAAAATTGCTGGCACAGTGTGGCATTAAAATTAATCTTCAAGAACAACGCTTAATCGCATTTGCTGAAAATATGCCAATCGATATTTTACGTGTTCGTGACGACGATATTCCCGGTCTGGTTATCGACGGTGTGGTCGATATTGGTATCGTGGGTGAAAATGTTTTAGAAGAAGAAGTACTTGATAGACAAGCGGAAGGGCAAAATCCTCAGTACAAAAAATTACGTCGTTTAGATTTTGGCGGTTGTCGGTTATCCATTGCTGCCCCTCGCGATTTCGATTATACCGGCCCTGAATGTTTAAATAATTTGCGTATTGCCACCACTTATCCTCACCTACTTCGTCGTTATCTTGCTGAATACAATGTGACATTTAAAACTTGTTTGTTAAACGGATCGGTGGAAGTTGCCCCTCGAGCAGGATTAGCTGATGTTATTTGTGATTTAGTTTCAAGTGGCGCCACCCTTGAGGCGAATGGTTTACAAGAAATCGAAATTATCTATCAATCCAAAGCATGTTTAATTCAACGACAAGGCGAAATGCCACCAATTAAGCAAGCGCTGATTGATAAAGTCATGACACGTATTCAAGGGGTAATACAAGCTCGCGAATCCAAATATATCATGTTGCATGCCCCAACACAGGTATTAGATCAAGTGGTTGCCTTGTTACCGGGTGCTGAAAATCCAACAATATTACCGCTAACTGGCGAACAAAATCGAGTCGCGTTACATATGGTTAGTAGTGAATCGCTATTTTGGGAAACCATGGAAAAACTAAAAGCATTAGGTGCAAGCTCAATTCTTGTATTACCAATTGAAAAGATGATGGAGTAAAGTATGAAACTCTCTTATTGGCAACAATGTTCAGAACAAGAACAAACCGCTTTATTGACTCGTCCAGCTATGACTGCATCAGACTCAATTAGTCAATCTGTTGCAGATATTTTAAATCAAGTTAAGCAATATGGTGACGAAGCGTTAAAAGCCTTAAGTAACAAGTTTGATAAAGTTCAAATTAATCAGATTAAATTAAGCAACAGTGAAATTAAAATGGCAATCGATCGGGTTAATCCTGATTTAAAACAAGCTATGCAATTAGCCGTTAGCAATATTAAAAAATTTCATCAAGCGCAGGTTAAACAGACAGTAACTGTTGAAACAATGCCCGGCATTACATGTCAACTTGTAACCCGACCAATCAATTCAGTTGGGCTCTATATTCCAGGGGGATCTGCGCCGTTGTTATCTACCGTATTGATGCTTGCCATACCTGCTAATATTGCAGGTTGTCGCAAAGTGATACTGTGTTCACCCCCACCAATAGCGGATGAGATCTTATTTGCCGCTGAGCTGTGTGGCGTTACCGAAATTTATCAACTAGGTGGTGCCCAAGCTATTGCTGCCATGGCATTTGGTACAGTGTCTGTGCCTAAAGTAGACAAAATTTTTGGCCCCGGTAATGCTTATGTAACAGAAGCAAAACGTCAGGTTAGCCAACGCCTTGATGGTGCTGCAATTGATATGCCTGCGGGGCCATCCGAAGTGCTCGTTATTGCAGATAGTTCAGCTAATCCTGCATTTATTGCTGCTGATTTGTTATCACAAGCTGAACATGGCCCCGATTCACAAGTTGTACTCCTTACTCCCGATGAAAAAATGGCTCAAGCAGTATCATTAGAAGTCGATAAGCAGCTTGCACAATTATCACGTCAAGCTATTGCCGAGAAAGCGTTACAAGAAAGTCGACTTATTGTCACTCAAGATTTAGAACAATGCGTTGCAATCAGTAACCGTTATGGGCCAGAACATTTAATCATTCAAACCCAAAATGCCGATGAACTTGTCGAGCAGATAACCAGTGCTGGCTCTATTTTTCTTGGTGACTGGTCGCCTGAATCAGCTGGCGATTATGCGTCGGGTACTAACCATGTATTACCGACTTATGGTTACACTGCTACCTACTCCAGTTTAGGATTAGCAGACTTTCAAAAACGGATGACAGTTCAAAAGTTAACACCTGATGGGTTAAAAGCCATTGGTAACGCAGTAGAACTAATGGCGCAAGCAGAACAACTCACAGCACACAAACAAGCGGTTACATTGCGTTTAGCTGTATTAAATCAAACGAATCAAAGGTAGGTATAGCAAATGGATATTAATCAATTAGTGAGAAAAAACGTACAAAAATTAACTCCCTACCAATCCGCTAGACGTATTGGCGGTCAAGGTGATGTTTGGCTTAATGCAAATGAATACCCTGTTGCGCCACATTTTGAGTTAACACAGCAAACATTAAATCGTTATCCGGAACCGCAACCACAGCAAGTGATTAGGGGCTATGCACAATATGCCGGTGTACAACCCGATCAATTACTTGTCAGTCGAGGAGCAGATGAAGCGATTGAACTTTTGATGCGAGCATTTTGCGAGCCTGAACAAGATAGTATTTTATATTGTCCGCCGACATATGGTATGTACCAAGTTAGTGCTGAAACATTGGGTATAAAAACTAAGATCGTTCCTACAACAAAAGATTGGCAACTCGATCTTAACGGTATTGAACAAAATCTTGAGAATGTTAAGTTAATATATGTCTGTTCACCAAATAATCCAACTGGTAATTTAATCAACGCTGAAGATATTAAATCCCTGCTTAATATGGCCCAAGACCGTGCTTTAGTTGTTATTGATGAAGCATATATTGAATTTTCACCACAATCATCGGTAGTCAGTTGGCTAACTAATTATCCACACTTAGTGATTTTACGGACTTTATCTAAAGCATTTGCATTAGCAGGGTTACGCTGTGGATTTACGATTGCGAACAAACCCGTCATTGATACTCTTCAAAAAGTCATTGCCCCTTATCCATTAGCCACACCTGTAGCAGATATTGCAGCACAAGCACTGAGTAAAGACGGTATCAATACGATGAAGTTAAATGTTCAATACCTTAACAATCAAAAACAGAAATTTGCCGATCAACTCTCCCAATTATCCCTGGTTGAAAAAGTTTACCCAAGCTGGTCTAACTATTTGTGTGTTAAATTTCAAGATGATAAAGATGTCTTTAATAACCTTTGGAATCAAGGAATTATTTTACGCGATCAAAGTAAATCAATGGGTCAAAAAAACATTATACGCATTTCCATTGGTACTCAAATTGAATGTGATGCGGTTATAACAGCACTTAAAACGATAGAATAGGAGTCATCATGTTACAAAAATATTTATTTATCGATCGGGATGGTACCTTAATTACTGAACCGCCTATTGATTTCCAAGTTGATCGTTTTGAAAAGCTTGCTTTTGAGCCTAATGTCATACCGGCGTTACTCAAACTACAAGCCGCAGGCTTTAAATTGGTCATGGTGACCAATCAAGATGGACTAGGAACCTGTCGCTACCCACAAGCTGATTTTGATGGTCCACATAATCTAATGATGCAAATCTTTCAATCACAAGGCGTGAACTTTGAAGAAGTACTTATCTGTCCGCATTTTCCTGAAGATAATTGCCAATGTCGAAAACCCAAAATTCAATTAGTGCTACCTTATTTGTCTAGCGGTAAATTAGACAAAACCAATAGTTATGTTATAGGTGACAGGGTCACAGATATACAACTCGCTGAAAATATGGGAATTAATGGACTGCATTATCACCCGACACAATTAAATTGGAACGAGATTGCGCAACGATTAACAACAGCCGATCGTTATGCCAAAGTTGCACGACACACCAAAGAAACCAACATACTGGTTGAAGTTTGGTTAGACCGACAAGGTGGAAGGCAAATCAATACTGGCATTGGTTTTTTTGATCATATGCTTGACCAAATTGCGACCCATGGAGGAATTAAGCTTAATATCCAAGTTAAAGGTGATTTGCATGTCGATGATCATCATACTATTGAAGACACAGGACTTGCTCTAGGCGAAGCGTTGAAAATTGCCCTTGGCGATAAACGAGGTATTGCTCGCTATGCGTCGGTAATTCCTATGGATGAATGTTTAGCGAAATGTTCAATGGATATATCTGGTCGTCCTTATTTGAAATTCAATGCGCAATTTTATCATCAAAAAGTGGGCGATATGAGTACGCAAATGGTTGAACACTTTTTTTACTCCATAAGTTATGCCATGGGTATTACCTTACATATCGAAACCGAAGGCGATAACGATCATCATAAAGTGGAAAGTCTATTTAAAGCTTTTGCCCGAACGTTAAAACAAGCGATCAAAATCGAAAGTGACAGATTACCCAGTTCAAAAGGAGTGTTGTAATGAACATTGTGATTTTAGATACGGGTTGCGCTAATCTTTCTTCGGTTAAATATGCGATTGAAAGATTAGGATACCAACCTATTATCAGTCTGGAACCTGATGTCGTGCTTAACTCTGATAAGCTTTTCTTACCGGGTGTTGGTTCAGCTTCTGCTGCAATGCAAAAATTAAAAGAACGCAACTTAGTCGAGCTTATTAAAGTGTGTACCCAACCTGTTTTAGGCATTTGCCTTGGCATGCAATTATTGGCTCAGTATAGTAATGAAGGTCATGTTGACACATTGGGAATAATAAACGAAAAAGTGATTAAAATCCCCGATTGTGGACTACCACTGCCTCATATGGGGTGGAATAAAGTCTACCCAAAAGCCGGACATCATCTATTTCGAGATATTCCAGATGGTGCTTATTTTTACTTTGTTCATGGATACGCGATGCCATTATGCTCAGCAACTATTGCAGAAACCAATTACGGCGAAAACTTTACCGCTGCCGTGCAAAAAGACAACTTTTACGGTGTACAATTTCATCCCGAGCGTTCTGGCTTAGCCGGTGCAAAATTACTCAAAAACTTTCTGGAGATGTAGTCATGAGTGCCTATCCTACTATCATACCTGCACTGGATCTAATTGATGGCGCCGTTGTTCGATTACATCAAGGTGATTATGATCTTAAACGTGATTATGGGAATAACCCATTGTTAAGATTTCAAGATTATCAAAATCAAGGTGCTAAATTATTACATCTTGTTGATTTAACGGGTGCAAAAGATCCCAATGCACGCCAAATATCCTTAATTAAAACCTTAATTGCGGGTGTACAAGTTCCTGTTCAAGTTGGTGGTGGTATCCGTACAGAAGAGGATATCAAAGCCCTACTTGCCGCAGGCGCCACTCGAGTAGTAATCGGCTCAACAGCCATTAAACAACCTCAACTTGTTAAGCAATGGTTTAACACCTATGGTGCTGAAGCATTAGTATTAGCGTTAGATGTACGGATTGATGAGCAAGGTAACAAATATGTCGCTATTCATGGTTGGCAAGAGAATTCGAATCAAACACTTGAGCAGGTGATTGACGGTTATCTACCTTATGGTTTGAAACATGTGCTTTGTACCGATATATCTAAAGATGGGACACTTAGTGGTTCCAATGTCAAACTTTATCAAGAAATAAGTCAACAATTTCCACAAATCGCGTTTCAAGCATCGGGGGGAATCGGACAATTAACAGACGTACAAGCACTACAAGAAAGTGGTGTTGCCGGTGTGATTGTCGGTCGAGCATTGCTTGAAGGTAAATTTACAGTTCAGGAGGCAATTTCATGCTGGCAAAAAGGATAATCCCTTGTTTAGATGTTCGTGACGGTCAAGTGGTCAAAGGGGTACAGTTTCGCAATCATGAGATCATCGGCGATATTGTACCTCTAGCCAAAAGATATGCTGAAGAAGGTGCTGACGAATTGGTTTTTTATGACATAACAGCATCTTCTGACGGGCGTGTGGTCGATAAAAGTTGGGTTGCCAAAGTTGCAGAAGTGATTGATATTCCTTTTTGTGTGGCTGGCGGTATTAAAACCGTCGAAGATGCTGGGCAAATATTAACCTTTGGTGCGGATAAAATATCGATTAACTCCCCTGCTTTAGCTAACCCCGATTTAATTACGGAGTTAGCCAATTGTTATGGTGTGCAGTGTATTGTAGTTGGGATTGATACTTGGTACGACCAAGAAACTGACAACTACCATGTCTATCAATTTACGGGCGATGAAAAACGTACCGTTGCAACCAAATGGAATACCCTAGATTGGGTTAAGGAAGTGCAGAAACGAGGCGCCGGTGAAATCGTACTCAATATGATGAATCAAGATGGCGTTCGTCATGGGTATGATCTTAAACAACTCAAAGCGATACGCAAAATTTGTCATGTTCCATTAATTGCTTCAGGTGGTGCAGGCACAATGGCGCACTTTTTAGATGCTTTTCAAGATGCTGGTGTGGATGGTGCTTTGGCAGCGTCAGTATTTCATAAACAAATTATTAATATTGCAGAACTTAAACAGTATTTAGCTAACCACGGAGTAGAGATTCGATTATGTTAGTTTCCAATTCAGACAACCAATTAGACGCAAGTCAGCTTGATTGGCAAAAAGTGAATAACTTAATGCCTGTTATTATTCAACACTATGTTTCAGGTGATGTGTTAATGCTTGGCTACATGACGCCAGAAGCCCTTAAACAAACCCAAACTACTGGTAAAGTAACTTTCTATTCACGAACTAAAAATCGACTATGGACGAAAGGCGAAACCTCAGGACATTTTTTAAATGTAAAAAGCATTTCAACCGATTGTGATAACGATACCCTACTGATTTTAGTTGATCCAATTGGCGCTACGTGTCATACCGGTAGCAACAGTTGCTTTGCTAAGGCTAAAACGGAATGGGGGTTTTTATATCAATTAGAACAGTTGCTTGCTGCTCGTAAAAATGCCGATCCTCAGTCATCGTATACCGCTAAACTTTATCATGATGGCACCAAACGTATAGCACAAAAGGTGGGCGAAGAAGGCGTTGAAACCGCGCTGGCTGCCACCGTACATGACCGAGAAGAACTCAAAAATGAGTCAGCGGATCTGATCTATCATTTGTTAGTTTTATTACAAGATCAAAATCTGTCCCTTCAAGATGTTATCGGTATACTAAAAGCTAGACATAAATAAAACGATACAATAAAGTGCGAAAACCTCGCACTTTACTCAATATTTATTCGGAATAATTTACCGAATGTCAGTCATCAATGACCTAACAAATTGGCAATTTTACACCATTAAACATAGCTTGTACTTCAACATTGTTATCACAAAGAATCAGTCTATCAACCGTTTGTCTATTTAAATGGGGTGAAAATTGACTGATGAAATCGTACATATAGCTACGTAAAAAGAGTGACCGAGCAAAGGCAATATAAGTTGTACTATAAGGAAATATATGACCAGCATTAAGTACAACAAAATCGCTATCGATATTTTCATTGACTGCCATTTTCGCCACAATGCCGACCCCAACACCCAATTTAACATAAGTTTTAATTAAATCCGCATCAGTTGTGCTAAATACAATATTGGGTAATTGTTTGGCATTAATAAACGCCTGATTTAAATCTGATCCATCATTAGAAAAATCATAGCTGACTAAAGGATATTTTGATAACTCTTCAATTGAAATCATATTACTTTTAGCCAAAGGATGATCCTTCATGACAATCACAGCTTGATTCCAGTGGTAGCAAGGTAAAGCGATCATATCATCACTTAACTGCGAAAGATCGGTAATTATCGCAAAATCAGCTTGACCGGTTTGCGCTTGCAATAGACATTGATGAGACGATCCTTGCTCCATGTGCAAAATAATATGAGGATACTGTTGCATAAACTTTTGGATGACAACTGGCAAGGTATAACGGGCTTGCGTATAGGTTGTTGTGATGGTTAAAGAACCTTGATTTGGCTGACTGAACTCTTTAGCAATAATTTTGATATCTTTCGATTTATTGAGGATTTCTTTAGCTAATGCAATGATTTTTTCGCCTACCGGTGTCACTTCTGAAAGATGTTTTCCTACACGGGTAAAAATTTGGACGCCTAATTCATCCTCTAATAATTTAATCTGTTTGCTTATACCAGGCTGCGATGTATAAAGTTTTTCGGAGGTTAGCGAAACATTGAGATCGTTGTTCACCACTTCGACAATATAACGTAATTGTTGCAATTTCATGACAAAGGCTCCTTTAACTCTATACACTTCCCTCTTGATTAATACGTATTAAAAAAGAGGGAAATTATAAGGTAATTCCTTTCACACTTTAGCACAAACAAACACACGACTTTATACTAAAACGTATACTTAACCTGAATGATATTAACAATCATTCAGGCGTTCTTACCTATTTTTTACTATTGATCCATTTGCCGTCGACGTATTGCATTACCCAACCAGTTGATTTGCCATTTACTTCTGATGTGACATATTGCTGTTTGCTTTTACGACTAAAACGCACAATTGATGGGTTACCATCAGGATCTTTACTTGGTGCTTCAGTTAAATACATAAATTTTTCGGGTAAACGATCTTTAAAACGCTGTAACTCTTCAATCAATGGTGCACGTGTTTCCCTTGATTTTGGAAAATTGTGTGCAGCCAAGAAGATTCCTGATGCGCCATCACGTAGTACAAAGTGTGCATCTGACTTAGTACATTTAAGTTCAGGCAAATCGACCGGATCTTCTTTTGGCGGAGCCACATCGCCATTTTTTAAGATCTTACGCGTATTTTTACAATCTGGATTGGTACATCCCATGTATAGACCAAAACGTCCTGATTTGAGATGCATTTCAGATCCACATTTTTCACATTCAATAATAGGGCCTTCATAGCTTTTGACTTTGAAGTTACCTTTTTCAACAAGCGATCCATCACAAATTGGATTATTACCACAAATATGCAGTTTTCGCTCATTATCAAGCAGATAACTATCCATTGCCGTGTGACATTTAGGACAACGCTTACGGGCTCTTAACGCATCAGTTTCGGCTGTTTCTGACTCTTCTAAAATATTTAGGGTTTCATGTTCAGGGATTAAGTTAATTGTTTGCTTACAACGCTCTTTAGGCGGTAATGCATAACCGGAACAAGCAAGAAACACCCCCGTCCCAGCCGTTTTAATGCCCATTTCACGTCCACAATTTGGACAGGTTATTTCTGGCGTTAAGACTAAAGGATTTAGTTGCATTCCTCCTTTGTCTGGCGTTTGTTCAGCAATTTCCAGATGTTTACTAAAATCACTAAAAAACTGATCGAGTACTTCTCGCCATTCTTGTTTTTTATTGGCAATTTCATCCAGTGCATCTTCCATGCGTGCCGTGAAATCATAGCTCATAAGATCATTAAAATTCTCATTTAAGCGATCTGTAACAATTTCACCAATCTTTTCAGCATAAAAACGACGATTATCTAAACGTACATAGCCCCGATCTTGAATAGTTGAAATGATCGTTGCATAAGTTGATGGTCGTCCTATTTCACGCTTTTCAAGCTCTTTTACTAATGACGCTTCATTATAACGTGCAGGTGGTTTAGTAAAGTGTTGATTCGGATTTAAGCTAATTAAATCCAATTTATCATTAACATTAACCGCCGGTAAAATTTTATCGTCACTATTTTTTGATAATTGAGGTTGCACTTTTGTCCAACCATCAAAGCGTAATGTACGTCCCTTCGCTTTTAAAATAAAATCTCCCGCTTTTACGGTGATTGTGGTGGAATTGTATTCGGCTGCGGTCATTTGACAAGCAACAAACTGTCGCCAAATAAGTTGATAGAGTTTGCACGCATCAGCGTCAACATCGCTAAGCTTATCAGCCAGTATTGTTACATCTGATGGACGAATGGCTTCATGCGCCTCTTGCGAATTCTTTTTACTGCTGTAAACATTAGCAGATTTTGGCAGGTATTTATCCCCAAAATTCTGACCAATATAATCACGCACCATAGTCAATGCATCTTGACTTAAATTGGTTGAATCCGTACGCATATAGGTGATGTAACCTGCTTCATAAAGACGCTGAGCTAACATCATCGTCTTTTTAACACCAAACCCCAAACGGGTACTTGCTGCCTGTTGCAAAGTGGAGGTAATAAAGGGTGCTGTCGGATTGCTTTTGGTTGGTTTTTCTTCAATATTGGTAACATGGTACTGGCTTTTATTAAGTTCAGCCAATGCAATATCGATCGCTACTTTATCTTTTGGCTCAAATGCTTCATTTTTATAATGTGTCACTTGTAACGTTAATTGCGCTTTATTCTGCGTCATTAAATCAGCATACAGATCCCAATACTCTTCGGGAATAAAGGCATGAATTTCACGCTCACGTTCAACGACAAGTCTAACAGCAACCGATTGGACACGCCCCGCGGATAAACCTCGAGCCACTTTTTTCCAAAGTAATGGCGAAAGCATAAAGCCCACAACCCGATCCATAAAGCGACGAGCCTGCTGAGCATTTACCCGATCCATATCTAACATAGATGGTTTATTAAATGCATTTTTAATGGCTGTTTTCGTAATTTCGTTAAATACTACACGACGGTACTTATTGTCATCGCCACCAATCACATCTTTTAAATGCCAGGCGATAGCTTCCCCTTCTCTATCCAAGTCGGTTGCGAGGTAAATCATATCGGCATCTTTAGCCAATTTTTTAAGTTCTGATACAACACGTTCCTTACCGGGTAGAATCTCATAATGTGCTTTCCAACCATGATAAGGATCCACGCTCATGCGACTGACTAACGCTTCTTTTTCTGAGCGTTTTACTTTCTTCTCGGCTTTATCTTTAGTCGTTTTCTCAGCGCGTTGGCTACTACCACTAACGGGTAAATCTCGAATATGCCCCACACTTGATTTTACAACATACTCTTTACCAAGATATTTATTAATTGTTTTTGCTTTAGCTGGTGATTCCACAATAACAAGGGATTTTCCCATAATTAAACCTATTTATCCTGTAGTTTGTGTTATTTACTGTTGCGCTTCACATCAAGAAGTGACAGTAAATCATCTTTAATTGTTGATACTTTTGTCGCATATTGTTCTTTTTGCTCAGCATCTTCAATTAGTTGCGTAATGGTTTGTGACAACGTACAACCACGGCGTTTAGCTAAATTCGCTAAGCGTTGCCAAACTAAAAATTCCAAATCGATGGACTTCTTCCGTGTATATTGTTGTTCTGCGTTAAAATGTCGTTTTCGTTTTGCCCGTATAGTCTGCTTCATGCGATTATCTAAATCGGGATTCAAATGCGATTTTATCCAATCAACAACGCTTGTTGGATTATGTTCTAACAGTAATAATTCATTTACGGCATGTTGAGCAGCACTTTTTTCAATATAGCGAGTTATTGGCTCGCCCTCTAGATGTTTTTTTACTAAATAGTGCCACTTCCAACCACATTCAAGGTTTTCGAGTTGTTGATATTTCATTTGTTCACCTTGTGACGCTGTAACTATAGAGATTATATGTAGCATAATCGTTTTACACAATAAAGAAAATTATTGCATTTGACAAATTTTTTATAAATCTGGTATCGTTCACCTTTTATATCGTTCTTTATTTAAGGAATCAAAAATAATGGTTAAAGCTGATGTTATTTATATTAATGGCTATATTTATACAGCAGATAAAAAAGATACAGTTTGTGAAGCGATAGCAATCAAAAATGGTTACATAATAGCAACAGGCTCCACAGATGAAATAAATAGCCATCACTATGTTGATAATGATACAGCAATTTACGATCTTCATGGTAAAACGATGATGCCGGGGATAATCGACTCACACCTTCATACTTTTTGGGGTGGCATGCAATTGACATCATGTAATTTGAATTATCAAAGTTTAACCGTTGAGGATACTTTAGCAATTATTCAAAAACACTTGGATAAAGACAGTCAGAATAATAACACACAATGGCTACAAGTTCGAGGCTGGTTAAGGCAAGAAGTTTTACCAATTGGTACCGATATTACCCGCTTCGATCTGGATAAACTCAATACTCAGCGACCTGTAATCCTTTTTTCTAACGATTGTCATACGTTAGTTGCTAATAGTATTGCGTTGCAAAAATTTGGTTTGGATAGAAACACACCCGAACCGACAGATGGAAAAATTGGCAGAACACAAGACGGTGAACTTAATGGCATTTTAGAAGATGCACCGGCTATGCGAGCTTTTGACAGCATATCAAAATTGACGGAAGAACAAGCCGCACATATTGCTGAATTAGCACAAGCAGAATTAAACAAACAAGGCGTAACAGCCGTGATGGACGCTCGGATAACTGAAACGCAAGCCGATGCCTTTTTAAAGTTGCAACAGCAAGATCAACTTACCATTCGGTTATTTGGTGCACGAGAGTTACCGCCAGATGATGTGACATCCATTGAAGCTATTCCGGCATTACTCGAAAAAGTTAAACAGTTTGCAAACCGTTATGATGATAAAAATTGGCAACCTAAGCCCGGTATTAAAATTTCACACACTAAACTGTTTGTTGACGGGGTAATGCAAGCACCATTAATGACAGCAAGACTATTGCAACCTTATCAGCTTGAAGATGAAAAAGATCGTTATGGTGATTTGTACTATTCAACTGAGATGCTAAATGCTTTAATTTTAGAGTCCTCTCGTGCCGGTTTTCATCCTCATATGCATACTGTTGGTGAAGGTGCCATTGAAGTAGTGCTTGATGCAATCGAAAAAATGCGCCAAGCATTACCTGATGCCGATATCCGCCCTAGCACGGCGCACAATGAACTTAGTGCTGCGCATCAATATGCAAGGTATAAGCAATTAAATGCTTGTGTAGTGTTTTCATTCCAATGGGCTGGCTGTAGCGACGCCATGGTTGAACAATACCAAACACTATTTGGCGAAAAACGCTATAACGGTTTAGAAGCCCACGGGCAATATATCGATGCAGGTGTCAACTGCGCCTTTGGTAGCGATTGGCCAATTGATCCATTAAATGAATGGTATGATTTTCAAATAGCCATGACTCGACAAATTGATGCACAGCACCCACGTTTAAACAGTGACCGTAATTTAACCGTGTCCGAAGTTTTACGCTGCGCAACCATCGGTGCTGCTTATGTGCTAAAACAAGATGAGTATATTGGCTCAATTGAAAAAGGTAAATTTGCTGATTTGATCATCTTAGATCGCAATCCATTTACCATTCCAGCAACCGATATGCAAAATGTGAAAGTATTAACGACTATTGTTGGTGGTAAAACAGTTTATCAACAAGACTCGTAAAAACTATAGCTTTAGATAGTTTGAAAAATAGAGCCAACCTAACTGTTGGCTTTTTTTTGTTTAGTCATTGCGTCTTTATCGTTTATATGAATAATAGGTACGTTAGCTGATAAGCAAGCTGTTCCCCACCTAGAACGGATAATTAGTTTCTTGTTAGATTTAATAATTTAATTACTATATACATTAGCAATCAGTACTGAAAGTAAGAATAATGGTAAATGCTTTGGTTGCATATCTGTAACAAGGAAAATCAAAATTACTTTTGATTTAAATTTTCTTACATTTTAAAACATTCATCCAAAATATCACTGTTATTAGAAATAACTTTGAACAATAATTTTCCTATAAATATTTTTTTCACTACTTCATATCAAATCCACAATAATCTCTTTTTTCTCTAATTTAAAATACAATAGATTTTATGAACAAATTACCTTGCCTTTTTCAATTTCTTATCCTTCTATGCTTATCTATAATAGAACGCTGAACATAAATCTAGGTCACGCCTACGAGTTTAAATAATCTATTTTTATTAAGATTTGTTTAGAAATAATTCATATTGAATGATCTAATTCAAAATTTGCATAATTTAATGTCAATATAATAAAAATTAACTTGCATAATTATAATAATATGGGAGAATTCCCTGCCGCTTTTAGCGGGTAAAAAGGCAAAACTATACTTAGTAGTTTTTTATTGTTTTTTGGGACAGAGGAGCAAAGTTAGTCATGTCCGCAATAAAAATGAAACGAGTTTTAACCACACCTGCATTGATTGCATTTGGTTTAGCTTATATGGTTCCTTTGGGGATCTTTACCACTTATGGGGAAGTCACTGTTACAAGTAATGGACACTTACCTATAGCCTATATTATCACTCTAGCAATGATCTTTTTCACAGCATTGAGCTATTGCCGTATGGCCAATAAGCTACCAATTGCTGGTTCAGCCTATTCGTATGTACAACGTACTTTTGGTGGAAAAGTCGGTTTTTTGGTTGGTTGGGCTCAAATTTTAGATTACCTTTTTTTACCAATTTTAAATTATTTGGTTTTAGGTATTTATTTAAACGAAGCGTTTCCAGCGATTCCTGCACCCGTATTTGTTTTAGGATCTTTAATTGGCGTAAGTTTACTCAATTATTTGGGAATTAAACTAATTAATTCGGTTAATTTCACTTTGATCATCATTCAAATGATTTTTATCGGTTT
The DNA here is from genome assembly GCF_046635745.1 of Gilliamella sp. CG35. Taxonomy (NCBI): domain Bacteria; kingdom Pseudomonadati; phylum Pseudomonadota; class Gammaproteobacteria; order Orbales; family Orbaceae; genus Gilliamella; species Gilliamella sp. CG35. The sequence goes on along the minus strand of NZ_JBIDFH010000003.1, from coordinate 65,935 downwards.
ATTTATCTTTTTGACATTTACAAACGTTAATTTAACGCCTGATGCTATGATGAAACCATTATCAGTTAATGCTGGCGATTTTAGCGGATTACTATCTGGTGCAGCAATATTATGTTTGGCTTTTTTAGGGTTTGATGCTATTGCGACATTAGCTGAAGAATCGAATGATGCCCAAAAATCGCTACCAAGAGCAATTATCTGGACTGTCCTTATTGCTGGATGTATCTTTTTAGTCGTTTCTTATTGTGCTCATTTAGCCTATCCAAATTGGACTGATTTTGCAGAAAATAAAGATACCGCAAGTTTAGAAGTTGTTCGTCGTGTGGGCGATATTAGCCGGTTAGGTGGAGAGTTTATGTATAACTTCTTCCAAGCGGCTTATTTAACTGGTGTATTTGCCTCTGCAATGACTGCACAAACCAGTGTTTCACGGATCTTTTATGCAATGGGTCGCGAAGGCGTATTACCAAAGCAGATCTTTTATCGTATCCACCCTCGTTTTAGAACACCTTATTTATCTATAATATTTGTAGCATGTTTTTCATTATTATCGTTGGTGTTAAGTTTAACATTGGTTGTTTCAATGATTAGCTTTGGGGCGTTAGTCGCATTTACTTTTGTCAATTTATGTGTAATTAAAAGCTATTTAGGTGAAGGTCAAACCAAAACATTCGCGTTAATCATCAAATATGGTCTTTTACCGGCAATTGGTGTTTTACTTTCTTTATGGTTGTGGACTAGTTTAGATGCGACAGCCATGATAGTTGGTTTAATTTGGCTCGCTATTGGATTTTTCTATCTGATATATTTAACTAAGGGTTTTACAAAATTATTGCCATCTATTGATCCACACGAATTAAATTCAATCATCAAAGATTAGCTTAATTTTTTTAAATAGTTCTACTTAAAAGTATTCAGTTCTCGCCCTTTTAAAACCATTCCGTCGACCTAAGTCGACGGAATATATATGTTTATAACATTCTGTTTTGATAAAGATTTATCAATTATTCACCAAAACCAGTAGCAAATAATTCGCGGATTTCATCCATTGCAGCTTGCTCGTCTTCTCCATCACAGATGATTTCAACAGTTGAACCACCTTTTACACCAGCTCCTAGCAGCCCCATCATACTTTTTAGTTTAATCGCTTTGTCGTTATAAACAAGCTCAATTGATGATTTATAGCGACCGGCTAATTTAACTAATGCCGTTACTGGGCGCGCATGAAGACCGGTTGAATTTTTTACTACCATTTGCTCTTTTAACATACTAAGTCCTTCTTTCTATCTTAAGTTAATACAATACCTAGTATTTATATCATAAAATAATCTGTTTTGCTCATTTTTAGATATAAATTTTTATAATTTATACAAAGCTTTTTATTAATTTAAACTTAATACTATTTTATGCCCAATAATATCTAACTACATGAAAAAAAACAGGCGCAGCAAAACAGATTGAATCGAAACGATCAAGTACACCACCATGTCCGCCAATTAGGTTACCCCAATCTTTTACCCCCCTATCACGCTTTATGGCAGACATAACTAATCCGCCAAAAAATCCTAGCAAGGTGATCATGAGTGAAATTAAACCAGCTTGAATAAAACTAAATGGCGTAATCCAAAACAGACAACTACCAATAAAACTGGCTGTAATTATGCCACCAATAAATCCTTCCACTGTTTTTGATGGTGATAGATTTGGGCTAATTTTATGTTTACCAAATAATTTACCAAAGACATACTGCAAAACATCTGACATTTGAACAACTAACACCAAAAAAGCAATAAGTAATAAATTTCGGTCGTGATAGTTATCAATTTGGAGTGACAATAAGGCAGGTACACAAGAGATATTATATACGGTGATGACTAATCCCCATTGTACTTCGGCCGTTCTGTCTAAGAATTTAAATGAGGATCCGGTAATTGTGGCTAAAATCGATAAAATTAAAAAACCGTAAACTGGAATGAATATGCTAAATAGACCATACCATGAAACAGCGACTAAAATATATTGCACCGGCAACGCTATTCCGAAAGCAAATATTAAAACGTAATAATCATCTCGGCTAATACTGGTCAGATTAAGAAACTCTCGTAATGCTAAACCCGATACCACGAAAAATAAAAAAATGACGGCTAATTTTCCGATCAAAAAAGCAGTACCTAAAATCGCCACCATGACCCACCACGCATTAATGCGAGTATTTAAATTATCAATAACCCGATTAGGTGATCGAATTCGATGTTTTAACATGAGTCCAATTAACGACGCAACGATTAAAAATAGAGTAACGCCCAAAAATAACAATAAAGTATGGTATTGATAGTTAGACATCTATTTCCTCAAATTGCTGATTCTTTTAATACTTTAAAAATGAATGTTGAAATCATTTTACAATAAATTATAAATAATACGACTGGCAAATCCGCCTATAAAGAGTAAAAGTTGTATCATCACTGTCACTATTTGAATTTTGAAAAGTCGTAATGTCCCTTTTTCGCGCTCATACATTGTTCGAGATTTAGAAAAATCAGATTTAATTAAACCTAATTTTACAAGCGCATGATCTAACTCTTTCAACACTATTGAGGGTTCATGAATATATGGCGTCAAATATTCAAAAAGTTTGATATCGAAATTAGTCCTAAGTGCATAATATTGACTTATTAAACCTAAAATAAAAACAAAAAAACAGATTAAACTTATCAGATTTGAATCATTAATTGCCAAATAAATAAAACCAATGACCAACGCAGAAATTGTTAATAACCCAGAAAAAATATTAATTTGCTTACTTAAAGAAAGCAAACTACACAATGTCACAATTTCAGTTTGATTGATGTGAAACTGTTTTCTATTATGATCAGATTTCAGCATGTAGATTTCTGCTCCATTCTATTAATATTAACCGTTGTCTAGTTGAAATAACAATATTACGCCGACATGTTCTTACCTTAGCTATGGCATCATCAACATTCTTGGCTCGATGAGTCCACAACAACCACGCGATAACTGCTGTCGCACTTCTTGAATAGCCTAATGCACAGCAAACTAACAATCGACCTTGCAGTCGATATTGTTCAATGATTTCAGCCGTCATTTGACATTGCACTTGCGTGAGCGGTGTCATATCCAAAATTGGCATTAGCATATAATTACCTTTAAATTGACCTATCGGCAGTTCTGCACATAAATCAACAATAGTTGTAAATTGATTGTGTTTCAGATTGTAGGTTGAAGGAATTCTACCTAAAAAAACGTTATCCTCAATGAAATTGTTTGGTTGGTGCTTAAACGTCCATAAACGTGAATTGATCCACATAATGATAAAATAAGGCAAATATAATATAATAACGACGAGTGAAAAATGTCCGTTAGATTGTTTTTGAAATCCTTTTGCACCTATCAATAAATAATTAAGCGCGACCAACAAAAATGCTCCAGAAAGCCAAAATAACCAAAGTCCCCAACCCCTCATATAAATGGCCAAACTCATGGTTAACAGAGTTAAACAACAATAAATAAAAGCCCAACGATACTGTTTTGATAAAGACGTGAATTTTAATGGCGATATTCCATTATTAGGCCATAACCAAATACACAAACAACCTACCCATACACCTGTTGGGATATCAAAAAAATGATGTTGCCAGGTTGTTAATACCGATAGCGCAATTAACAAACACCAAATATGCAAAATATAACGGAAAATAGTCTGAAAATAGCAGGCATAGAACTGCCATAAAATAATAAGTAATGTGATATGTAATGATGGGGCTTGATTAAAAGGTTTATCAAATCCCATTAGAATATCAAAAAGTAAACCAAAAAATCCGTCCATAGCAGGACGATCAAAACTGAATTTGAGAGGGAAAAGAAGAAAACAACAGACACAAATAATTTGTGCGGTTAATAATCTAAAGCAAAGTATTTTTAATGACTGATTCGATTTTGCTAGTAATATAGCTAGTCCATACATTAAATCTATCGACCAATAGGGCACAATCGTCCATGACCAAAGTGGTATGATCGTTTCCCAATCAAAAACCATGCTACTGACATCATTACGTTCAGCTGTGAATGCATTGCTAAAATTGTAACTAGCAAAGAAAAATACCGTTAACCCGATAAGCCATAAACATTTGTTAATGCTTAATTGAATAGAACACTGCTTCATCATGGCGTTAATCAATTAATCAATGCGCTGAGCTAATGACACCGTAAAAATCCCCCACTGATCAATACGCATTGTGACTTTTCGAAAGCCTGCTGCCATGACAAGTTGATCCATTTCAAGCTGTGTCCGTCTGCGCATTATCCATGGTTGCCCTTCACGATGTGAAGTTAATGCTCGGGCAATAAACTCAAGTTGAGGATGCCAAGGTTGATTGGTATAAATTAAATATCCACCTTTGGGGATAGCATCCGCTAAACCCGATAAAGATTCACGTAATAATGAATTATCACTAAACAATTCATACAAACCAGAAACGACAGCTAATGTTGGTTTAGGCGATAGGTCAGCTAACTGCTGTCTGTTAAAAGCATCGCCCTTTTTAAACTGTACAAGGTGACTTAAGCCCAATTCATTAATCAAATTTTGACCATCACGAATATTAATATCGCTATAATCTCTAAGGAGTACTGAATCAGGTTTCTTGGCTAACTGATTAATTGTCTCAAGAATATAACGTCCATGGCCTGCTGCTATATCAACAATATTGACGATATTATCGTATTTTTGTAATTGCGATATGGCTAATTTTAATAATTCTTCAAGGTGTATTTTACGTTGCCGAATTCCTCGCCAACCCATTGATTGCAAATAAATATAGTCAAAAAACTGACCTAATTTTGAGCTTCCTGAAGGTTGATTACGATAAACATAATCCAATGTGCTACCTGAGTCGAACCCAGTTTCAACTCCAAGTTTGATACCATCAGAAATTTTACTGGCATATTTTAAATTAGCTTTGATGAATTTCCAGTAAAGAGGTTTAACTATTCCCTTAGCAGGCAATGATAAATTATCGGCTTCTTGCTTAGTATAACCAACAAGGTCTGCGTTAACCAAAGAAGGAATATTCGGTTGATTTGCAAAGCACCCTATAATAAAACGCCTTGCTCTTTCAATAGCGATATGGCGTTCTTGTTCACCAAACGTGTCATGATAAAAATTAGGCAAGATATGAAATTCTTTTTGAGTAGTACCTAAATTTTCATAAAACTGTTTCTGAGGTTTGCGTCTGACAACAAAATCAGAACCAGAAACAAGTATTTGAGTTGGCACTGTTATTGCATTAGCATCTTTAACAATACGATCAGCTACAGAATATAAATCAAGTAGCAATCTGACTGAAATTGGTCGAGTGATTAATGGATCTTGATTAAATGATTCTGCTCGTTGTTTGTCATGAGTCAATAATCCAGATTTAACGTAACTATTAACAAAAAAATTACCTTTCAGATTATATAATAATTTTAAACCAGGCACGGCCAAAGGAACATAAAGTTTTACACGAAAAGCAGGCGCTCCTAGTACTAAGGCTTGAATATTGGGGTTATAATCATGCACCCAAGCACTCGCAATGACGGCACCCACACTTTGTGCAATAATTGCAATATCTTGTTGTCTTAAACTATATTCTTGGGTAATGTGTTCAATAAAAGCATTCGCATCCTTGATCAGCGTAGCAAAATTGGGGGCATCGCCTCGTTCACCTTCTGATTGTCCATTACCTCGGGCATCCCATGCAAAAATGTGAAAATTAGGTAATTCAAGTTCGTCGGCAAGATGCGCTATTCGACCAGAATGTTCATGTCCACGATGAAAAAGCACAATCGCTTGATTAGGTTGAATATCGGCATCTATTGCAGGCCAGTAGCGATAAAATATTTGGCAACCATCATGGCTTGTGAATGTTTTTTGTTGCTGTTGACGCATCGACAACTCCTTGTTAAATTTTAGCTTCTTGCAAACCTTTTCGAATTCGATTCACAGTCGTCCATATGAGTAAAAAAATAATTATCCCTAATAACGCATTTATCCAATTCAATGGTAACAAACCGGTAGCAATACCTAAACTGATTAAGCTAAAAATAAAAGCTCTATCGCTTTTTCCCATTGGACCGTCATACCGTCTGGATGCACCAATTAGTAACCCTAAAACACCACTATATTCAGTTAAAAAAGACAGTAACACAATCAATATCACTAAACCAGTATTGACACTTGGAAGCTGAATAAATACTAATAATAGCGCACAATCGGAAATAACATCCGCTATTTCATTTAAATATGCGCCTAAATTAGATTTTTGATGATACTCTCGTGCTAACATGCCATCAATGGCATTGAGCGCCATTCGAATAAACATCCATACTGGAATTAAGAAAAATAGCCAAAGATATTCAACAAAATAACTCACAATCAAGGCGATAAAAATAGAGCCTATACAAGCGAATAAAGTGACCTGATTAGCGGTAATGTTCGCACTATAGAATTTCTCAACGCAGGGACGAAGTAACGATTGAAATCGGGATTTTAATTGATAAATTGATAACACAAACAATCCTTTTATAAATTATCTTTTTACTATTACTTACACTGAATCGTCATGTACTTTAACATTTAAACAATCCGTTGTAACTGGGTATACTTTAATGAACTTACCATAAAATGCAAACGATTAAGCACATTAACTTCACCTGCACCATCATCAAAGTCTAAATAGAGTAAGTTAAGTTTTGGATTAAGATCTCGCATTCGTTTTTCAACACCTTTAGATACAACATGATTTGCAATACATCCAAACGGTTGCAGGCTAATAACATTGTTAATTCCCTGTTCAGCAAATGTCATGATGCCAGCAGGAATCAACCAACCTTCACCATATTGATTCGCCAGATTTAAGATTTCTTCAGCCTTTTTAGACATATCACGTATACTATGGAAAGGTTGATAATACTTAAATTGAGACAAAATTTTATTTGTTTTATCAATATACCGATATGCAATCTTTTCAAAAAAGGATATTAGATAAGAGATATAACTCTTTGATGAGAGATAATTATTGACATTACTATCATAATTAACAAAACATTGCGCAAAAAACTCAATCATTGGTGGAATAACCGGTTCAATACCCTGCTCGACTAACCATTCAACACTGTGTTGATTACCAAAACTATTATATTTAACGTAAATTTCGCCCACTATACCGATTTGTGGACAATCTTTATGGTGTGTTTCAATTTGATTAAAGTGTACAACGGCTTGCGTTAATAGTTCGAAGATGGCCTTTCTACCTTGCTTTTGTTGAATAAGTTGTTGCAATTTATGCATATAAAGCGCTTTAAGCTGATCAGCTTGTTGTTTAACTTTCGCTCTTGGCGCAATGGCGTAATACATTTTTGATAGTGAATCAGCAAAAAGCATCGCAAAAAAAGTTATCGGTAATGTTTTAAACCAATTTAGCTTAAAGCCAGGTTGTTCTATTTCATGAATATTTCCAGTACTAAGTGAAATTATGGGAATATCTTCAAAACCATTACTGATCATCGCTTTTTTGATCAACGATAAATAACTACTCGCTCGACACTGTCCACCCGTTTGAGTTATCCCTATTGCTACATCATTACGGTCATATTTTCCTGAACGCAGTGCTTTAATAATATCCCCAACAATAATTGTTGCCGGATAACAGATTTCGTTATTGCAGTATTTTAATCCCCATTCGACTGAACGCTTATCTGGTTTAGGTAATGTTTCCAGTTTATAACCCGATAACGCAAAAATTGGCGTTAAAAGCGGAGAATAAAAATCGGAGATAAACGGTGCTAAAATGGTTCGACGTTGCTTATCTTGCTTGCTAAAAATAGCCGTTTTTTTACGTTCAACTATTTTTAGCGGTTGCTGATAATTCATTCGTATCGATTCAATAATGGAACGTAAACGTAATCTGACAGAACCCGTTGCGGTAATTTCGTCAACACGAATTATCGTACCAGTTTTACCTTTTGATTCTAAAATTGCTTTACACTCATCGGTAACAATAGCATCAGGCCCGCAACCAAATGAATTAAGTTGAACAAATTGGATATAATTGGGTTGCTCTGCAACGAATGAAGCGGCAGCATATAAACGATTCGGGTAGCTCCATTGTGAACAAATTTGAAGTTCTGGTGATAACCGGTTAATGCCACCTAATACAGAATCTTCAGTAATCACATCACAACCAAGCGCATTTAAGATTTCAGGTGTTTTATGGTTTATTAAACTATCACTATGATAAGGTCGTCCTGCTAAAATAAATACATATCGCCCTGTTTGTTTGGCATTATCTAATACTTCAATCGCTTTGTTGTAAAGATTCTGTTTAAACTGGGACTGAGCCATTAATGCTGCCGAAAAGGCGTTATCAATGACTTTTTTCGCTATACCTAATGACCGTAAATATTGAACACAACTTTTTTTGAGTAACTTCACATCCGTGAAATTCATCACAGGGTAATCAATCGGAATACCATATTTTAATTCTGGATTGATAGCACTATGTATGACTTCTGCATAACTACTCACAATAGGACAATTATAACTATTTACTGCATTATCAAACTGGGATGATTCAAATACAACCATAGGCATAAAAATACGATCCACTTTTTGACCAACTAATTCCATAATATGCCCATGTACTAATTTAGCAGGAAAACAGATACTATCAGACATCACTGTACCTGCTCCTTGTTCATAAATTTTATGGGTCGAATAAGGTGAAAGTATTACGTTGATACCACTTTGAGTCAATAACGTATGCCAAAAAGGAAAATTTTCATACTGTCCGAGAACACGAGGTATGCCTATATTAATTTTTGCTTGAGGATTTTCGACAGTGATTCGATCAAACAAGAGCGTGTTTTTATAATCAAACATGTTAAAGGCATGATTATCTTTATATTGATTATTACTTAAGAAACGTTCACATTTATTACCGGAATAATATTTTTGCCCATTGGCAAAACGGTAGATCATAATATCACAATTATTTTCGCACCCCTTACAACGAGAAGGTTTCGCTTTGTTATCTTCAGCTTTTGCTAAGTTATCCAGCCCAATAAATTGTGAAGGTGTATTATTTTCAACAAAATGATTTTTTGCCACTAAAGCCGAGCCATAGGCGCCCATTAATTCAGGGATATTTGAGCTGGTGATTTGCGCACCGGTTAATTGTTCTAAGGCTCGAAAAACAGCAGGATTCTTAAAAGTTCCACCTTGCACGACGATATTATTACCTAATTTACGCATATCGTGCAGTTTAAGCACTTTATGAATTGCATTTTTAATCACTGAAAACGCAAGTCCAGCCGAAATATCCCCCATGGTGGCATGTTCGCGTAGGGCTTGTTTAACTTTAGAGTTCATAAAAACAGTACAGCGTGTACCTAAATCACAGGGATGAGTTGATTGACAGGCCGCATCGGCAAAATCAATGGTATTTGAGTTTAATGATTTAGCAAAAGTTTCAATGAAGGAACCACACCCTGATGAACAAGCTTCATTAAGTTCGATATGATTAACCACACCATTGGCAATAAAGATGGCTTTCATATCTTGACCACCTATATCCATGATAAAACTGACATCTGGATCAATATGCTTTGCTGCGGCAAAATGCGCCATCGTTTCAACTAAACCATCATCAATACCAAATGCGGCTTTTAATAACTCTTCGCCATAACCGGTGACACCCGTTCGCAAAATCACAATATCTTTATTGGATGTCTCAATTTCTTTTTTTAATTGAGATAATCCCTTAATCAGTGCACTAATTGAATGACCGTTATTGGGGGCATAATAAGTAAACAGTAGTTCATCATCTTCACTTATTAACGTAATTTTGGTTGTCGTTGAACCACTATCTATGCCCAAAAAAGCATTTTGCTTTTTATAATCTGCGATATTTAATCGAGGAATATCGATATATTTTCGTCTTTTTTTCCAGTCATCAAATGATAAGGCTTCATTAAAAAGAGGAGATAATCGAAAAGATTGATTCATTGCAATTTTTGTTGAAGCATTTAATTTCTCGATAAAACTATTAATTGAAAGTTCAGCACGTTCAATCGGATGAATTGCCGCTCCCCAAGCAGACAACAATGTTGGATAAGGCGTTTCAACTAGCTGATCTTCACCTAATTTCAACGTATTAAGCGCTGCTTTACCTAAGGTTGGAATAAAGGAAAATGGACCACCAATTAACATCACTTTAGGAACGATATCATAACCACGTGCTAAGGTATTAACGAGTTGAATACAAACAGCATGTAAAACAGAATAGGCGATATTTTCTTTTGAGACATTACGACTAATGAGATTTTGGACATCGGTTTTGGCAAAAACGCCACAACGAGAAGCAATCGGAAAGATTTTGTCATGATGTTGAGCGAGTTGATCAAATTGTTGAACAGGCGTGTTTAATAGCGTTGCCATTTGATCGATAAATGCCCCTGTTCCACCTGCACAGCTACCGTTCATTCGAATATCGGGCGGGCGATCGGGAAAGAAGAAAATCATCTTACTATCTTCACCGCCAATATCAATTAAGGTTCTGACTTCGGGATAGTTGCGCTGCACAACCTCCGATGCCGCCACCACTTCTTGGATAAAAGGAATATGGGCTTTTTCAGATATTCCCATACCAGCCGAACCCGTTACCTTGACGGATAAACAAATATCATTACCAAACTTCTGTTTAATTTCATTAAGTAAATCGAGGACTGTCGCCACAATATGTGTATTATGACGAACGTAATTGGTATAAACAAAATTGTCAAACTCATCAAGTACAACACATTTCGCTGTTGTGGAACCCACATCTAAACCAAATTTAAATAATTTTGACATAAGCAGCACATAATCCCCAAAGCATCCATTACTTTTTAATCGATATAATCAATATCGCTTTATTTTTTATGTGTAATAATTATAGCCGAATCTTACTTTTTTTTAATCAATTTGGTTAAAAAATATCTTGTTATAAAGTTGCGTTTTTAAAATCCTATTAAATCAATTTTTATCAGAGAAAATAGTTAGCTAAAACCATTTTTAATAGGGTGAACTAACTATTTTTTTGTATCTTTTATGAGGATAATAATATGTATTAACTCATTTTTTCTAATCCCTGCTTGGCGATCGCGATAACATTTTTTAAATCTACACCTTGCGCTTTAGCAGCAAAAATACAACCACAATAACATTGTCGATAGACATCATATTCTTTGCAAAGCTCGATAGAACGTTTATAACCATTATTTTTTTTAAAATCGGAAGGGAGATAATTCACCGAAAAAATTTCCTGAATTTCAAAACCCAGTTGATTGATTTTCTGGCTGTTTTTTTTAGGACTTAACGTCAATGCACTCGCAAAATAATCAAATCCCAATTCTTGCGCTTTAATCGCTGCCAAATCTAACCGCATTTTATAGCAGAGATGACAACGCTCTCCTCCTTCGGGTTCATCACGCAAATGCCCAACTTGTTTAACAAACTCTGCCGGTTGGTAAGGTGCTTCTAAAAACTGGACATTATGCCCTGTTTTCAGGTTAAAATCGTTGATGAATTTTTGTTGAACCAGACTACGGTGTTCATATTCAACTCTTGGATGAATATTCGAATTGGCAAAATAGATAGTAATATCAGCATACTGCGCTAAATACTCTAAAACATAGGTACTACATGGTGCACAGCAACTATGAATCAATAATTTAGGGCGAACTGCTTCGTGCTGCCAATCCGCAATGACTTCTTGTAAAACAGAATCGTAATTGATTTTGTTATGAGGATTTAATTTTTCCAGTATATTTTTAGCATTAATTAACATGATGACTCGTTTATAATTTTGATGATTAAAGTCTTTTTAAGCTGCGCTATGATATAGCGATAAACGCAACCATTCAAGCTTAGCATGTAATTTTTTATACTGAAATAAAGGTAATAACTAAAACTTTTTGATAATCTAATTATGACGTCAATAGCGTGCTTTTACTCAATAGTCATTAAACCTGAAGTTTATTCAATCATCTAACCTTGTTCATTGATTAACTTATTAAAACAAACTGTTATACTGATTAATTATTCATCTCAAAATCGATATCAATAATATTAGTGCCCTGACACTTTAGAAAATAAGTTTATAATAATTACCCCAAACATGATAAATCCCATACCGATTACAGCCGCTAAGTCCAAAGTTTGTTTCATAAAGATCCAAGCAATCAAACTAATAAGCACAATACCAATTCCTGACCAAATCGCATAAGCAATACCTACGGGAATGGTTTTTAATGCTAAGGAAAGAATATAAAATGATGCGCTATAACCAACAATTGTAATTATAGAATAGATAAGATGGGTAAACCCATTCGATAATTTTAATGAAGATGTAGCGATAACTTCACAAATAATAGCGAAAAAAAGATAAAGATATGCATTCATAATAATACCTATAGTCATTTGAAAAACAGATTTATTGGTTAAGTCTAAAACCTTAACGTTTTGATGTTTTATTAACCTATCACACCTTAATCAATAATATTAAAGCTTAATTATGGTTTCATTTCATCATGCTAATTTGAACAAACAGGTAAACTTGAAAGCTATCAAAGCTAGAAAATTATGAAAAAGGAATATTAAAATGGTGGGTTGTGAGGGGATCGAACCCGCGACCAATTGATTAAGAGTCAACTGCTCTACCGACTGAGCTAACAACCCATAAAGTATTTCGAAGTATATAGTAAACTTAATTCAAAAGCAAATTAGCAACACCAATTTTTTTTGTAAAACATTGATATTAATCTTAATATATCATTTCTTACCTTAACGCCCACATGGTCTAATTACAAATATAACATGTATCATTTTATAATGGCGGTACTTTATCAACCTTAATAGCGGTCAGTTAATATACAATTTCAGGTATCATCGATAAGCAATAATGGAGCAAGGTAAAAAAATCTCTCGCTATTTTAGCGAGAGATTTTATTGGCAAAACTATAAATTTTTAATTGCAAGATATTGTTCTTGCAACTTGGTTTTATCATCAATATAACCTTGTTGTTTTTCTTTCTCTTTGGCAACGACTGCTGCCGGTGCTTTATCTACAAAATTGGCATTCGATAATTTACCGGTAATACGGGCTATTTCACCGTCAATACGGGCTATCTCTTTTTCAAGACGCGCTAATTCATCGTCTTTATTAATTAAGCCAGCCATTGGCATTAATAGCTCAGCGCCATCCACCAATTTAGTTACTGATAATGGCCCAGTTTCACCCTCATCTAATAAGACAATTTCGGATAATCTGGCTAACGATTCAATGAAATTGATATTATCACTAATGATTCGATGAACTGTAGGCGAAGCTTTACGAATCAATAGTTGCAATGGTTTACTTGGTGCAATATTCATCTCAGCACGAATATTACGAACAGCAATAACCACATCTTTAATCCAGTTAATATCCGCAACGGCTTGGTCATCCGTATGCTTGCTGTCAAATGCAGGCATCGGCTGTAACATAATGGTATCGGCTTTAATCGCCATTAATGGTTTAACACTTTGCCAAATCTCTTCTGTAATAAAAGGAATAATTGGATGTGCAAGTCGTAATAATGCCTCAAGAACGGTGACTAAGGTATGACGGGCAGCACGTTGTTCGGATTGTCCACCATTGGCTAATACTGATTTAGTCAATTCTAAATACCAGTCACAGAACTGATTCCACGTAAATTCATATAAAATATTAGCAGCTAAATCAAATCGATAAGTATCAAAAGCTTCACGATAAGATTTTACGGTTTGGTTAAATTCAGCTAGTATCCATTTATCCGCTAATGAATAAGCCAAATCGCCACCTTTGAAACCACAATCATGTGCTTCGGTGTTCATTAGCACATAACGGCTAGCATTCCAAAGTTTATTACAGAAGTTACGATAACCTTCTAAACGTTTTAAATCCCAATTGATATCTCGCCCAGTTGATGCAAGCGCCGCTAAAGTAAAGCGTAATGCATCAGTACCATGTGCTTCTATCCCGTTTGGAAACTGTTTTTCCGTACGTTTGGCTATTTTTTCAGCCAATTGAGGTTGCATCATATTACCCGTACGTTTTTCGAGTAAATCAGCAAGTGATATCCCATCAATCATATCTAAAGGATCGATAACATTTCCTTTAGATTTAGACATTTTTTGCCCTTCTTCATCACGAATCAAGCCAGTCACATAGACTGTTTTGAACGGAACTTGAGGTTTGCCATCTTTATCTTTAATAAAGTGCATGGTCATCATGATCATTCTAGCTACCCAGAAGAAGATGATATCAAAGCCTGTAACTAAAACATTCGTTGGATGAAAAGTTGCTAAATCATCCGTATTTTCTGGCCAACCTAACGTTGAGAATGTCCAAAGCGCAGATGAAAACCACGTATCAAGTACATCTTCATCTTGAGATAAAATAACATCGTCAGATAAATTATTTTCACGTCGAACTTCAGCTTCATCTCGTCCAACATAAACACGACCTTGCTCATCATACCAAGCAGGAATACGATGTCCCCACCATAATTGACGTGAAATACACCAATCTTGAATATCATTCATCCAAGAAAAGTACATGTTTTCGTATTGTTTTGGTACAAATTGAATATCGCCATTTTTCACCGCATCAATAGCTGGCTCAGCTAACACTTTAGCTCGAACATACCATTGGTCAGTTAACATTGGTTCGATCACAACTCCACCACGATCACCATAAGGAATGGTTAAATCATGCGGTTCGATTTTTTCTAAAATAGCTTGAGCTTCACATGCAGCAATGACCGCTTTGCGTGCTGCAAAACGCTCTAAATTTTGGAACTCAGACGGAATATCAGTTGAATAGATATCACTTGCTTCACCATTGGTATCAAAAACTTCAGCTTGTGCACGAATATCACCGTCAAATGTAAAAATGTTGATCATCGGTAATTGATGTCGACGACCGACTTCGTAGTCATTGAAATCATGCGCAGGTGTAATTTTTACACAACCGGTACCTTTGGTCATATCAGCATGTTCATCGCCAACAATCGGAATACGACGGTTAACAAAAGGTAATATCACATAGTGACCAATTAAATCTTTGTAACGCGGATCTTCAGGATTAACAGCCACACCGGTATCCCCAAATAGCGTTTCGGGGCGAGTAGTTGCAACCACTAAATAGTCTTTGCCATCAGCAGTTTTTGCGCCGTCAGCTAAGGGATAACGCAAATGCCACATAGACCCTTTTACTTCACGATTTTCAACTTCTAAATCAGAAATAGCTGTACGTAACTTCGGATCCCAGTTTACTAAACGTTTACCACGATAAATTAAATCCTCTTGATAAAGCCTTACAAATACCTCTTTAACGGCATTAGATAAACCTTCATCCATGGTAAAACGCTCACGATCCCAATCAACCGAATCACCCAAACGACGCATTTGCTTAGTAATGCTTCCTCCAGATTCGGCTTTCCATTGCCAAATTTTTTCAATAAAAGCTTCACGACCATAATCATGACGGGTTTTACTTTCTTCGGCTGCGATTTTACGCTCTACCACCATTTGCGTTGCAATACCGGCATGGTCAGTACCAGATTGCCATAATGTGTTATGACCTTGCATACGATGATACCGAATCAACGCATCCATAATCGTTTGTTGGAACGCATGTCCCATATGTAAACTACCTGTCACATTAGGTGGTGGAATCGCTATGCAATAGCTAGGCTGGGATTTGTCACCGTTGGGTTTAAAATAACCGCTCTGTTCCCAATGTTGGTAAATGGGCTGTTCGATTTCTTGTGGATTATAAGTCGAATTTTTCATATAAATGCATTAATCCTAATTCAAGGCATAAAAATGGAACTATTTTACAATAAAATAGAAAAACAATAAATTGGCTTAATACTATCATAAAGTATTAAATTTACTGTTTGAAAACTTAATGACCAAGCATAGCAATACTAGCCATTATGTACATAATATGGGTATTGTTTTCAGATTAAAACCACTTTCTTTATACGTTTTATACCTATTTCTGGCAAGTGATTTCAATCGTTCCTCAACAGGCACAAAATCAATAATATCATGATATAATCCAGAAAATTCAGGGAACTGTTCCTGCAAATTAATCAATAATTGACGATTACCACTGCTGCGTTTTTGAGGCCAACAGATTTCAACAGGTGATCCCCCTTTCATTCCTTCACCGACTAAATTATGAGGAACAAAATTATCGGTATCCAGTTGCCAAAGGTATTCATCGATACGTTCAGCTTGAACTTGATCTTGGCAAGCAACCAACACTCTTTGTTTTGCTTGCCATGCCTCGACAATTTTTTGGCAAGCGAGTTTTTCATAAAACAATATGCCTGTTTCGCTTGCTTCTGTTTGGTTTTCTAACAGATAGAAAATCACTTTTTTCATAAAAATAGTAATGCCGTCTTATTGATCTAACAAATATTGAATCAACATAGCAACCGGTCGCCCTGTCGCACCTTTGTTTGCACCTGATTTCCATGCTGTACCCGCAATATCTAAATGTGCCCAATGGTATTTTTGAGTAAAACGAGACAAGAAACATGCCGCTGTAATCGTACCACCATCACGCCCACCAGCATTGACAATATCGGCACACGTTGATTTAATCTGATCTTGGAAATCATTATCCATTGGTAAAGCCCATGCTTTATCATCCGCTTTGTTGGATGCATGCACTAATTGTGTTACTAACTTTTCATCATTTCCCATCACGCCCGTATAATGATGTCCTAAAGCCACAATACATGCACCAGTTAGCGTTGCAATATCAATCACCGCTTTTGGATTAAAACGCTCAACATAAGTTAGTGTATCACATAAAACTAAACGACCTTCCGCATCTGTATTAATCACTTCAACCGTTGTACCTGACATTGTCGTTAAAATATCGCCAGGACGATAAGCATTACCATCGGGCATATTTTCACATCCAGCCATAACACCAACCACATTAATTGGTAAATTTAATTCTGCTACAGCTTGCATTACGCCATAAACGGTAGCTGCGCCACACATATCGTATTTCATTTCATCCATACTTGCTGCTGGTTTAATTGACAAACCACCAGAATCAAACGTTAATCCCTTACCGACTAAAACAATAGGTTGCGCTTTTTTGTCTTTTGCACCGTTGTATTCGATAACTGTCATTATCGATTCATTCTGTGAACCTCGACCTACAGCTAAATAAGCATTCATATTTAATTTAGCGAGCTCTTTTTCACCTAAGCACGTCGTTTTTAATGATTCATAAGTTTTGTCTAGCAATTTACCCTGTTCTGCTAAATATTGTGCATTACAGATATTTGAAGGCATATTAGCCAGCGTTTTTGTAGCCAAGATAGCATCAGCAATAATTTTACCCTGTTGTAAATTGCAACTAATCGATTGCGTTTGTTCTTTATCACCATAAATCAAATTAACTTTAGCAAGATTCAGTTTGGGTGCTTTTTCCGTTTTGAATAGATCAAAGTGATACGTTATATCATTCACAATTTGCGGTAATTGTTTTGCAATGATTGAACTATAGGCTGTATTGACGGTTAGTAAATCCCAAGTGATGCTCTTAATATTTTTAGCAACTAACTCTTTCACCACATTTTGAATCACTTTTTTGGCTTTTGAAAAATCAAATTCTTTACATTTGCCACAGCCAACCAATAATAACTTTTGAGTAAAACCAGCTATACAAGGGTACAACAGAGTGGTTTTTCCTAATTCACTACTGATATCACCACTTTTGATAAGTTGGCTAATCATGCCATGAGTCAATTCATCGATTTCATTAACAATGTCTGATTGTTTCTTACCTGAATCTATTGTAATAACTAAACATTCTGTTTTTTGATTCGTTAAAGTATGACTGTTTTTGATTAAGAATTCCATAATGTTTCTCGTGTAAAAGATAATGCGAATAGTAATATTTTATCGATTCATCATGGGATAGCAACAAAAAGATAACTAATTACTCTTATTTCAGTTTATAATAATTAGATCTGAAAAAACGTTTAATTTTGTATAGGTAAAATGTGATAATTCGTCGATATTTAGTTAAAGAGACATTGAAAACACAAGGTGCTATTTTGTTTATCTTGCTCCTTATTTTCTTTTCTCAAAAATTAATTAAAATTTTATCGAGCGCGATCGAAGGAAATATTCCTCGTGACTTAATCATGCCCTTGTTAGTCTTGGGTATTTCTAATATGGCTGATTTGATTTTACCTTTAAGTCTTTTTTTAGGGGTGCTTATTACATTTGGCCGCTTATATTCAGACAGTGAAATGGTTGCTATGCATGCCTGCGGCGTGAAAAAAAATGTCACTTATCAAGTCGTTTTTTTACTATGTATCTTCACCTGCTCGTTAACAATGCTAAATACTTTATGGTTCGGGCCTTGGTCAAATATCAAGCAAAGTCAATTAATTGAAAATGCAAAATTAAATCCAAGTTTAGCGGGATTATTATCCGGACAATTTCAACAAACTCCTGACGGAAATTCGGTCATCTATATTGGTAATGTCAATAATAACAATTTAGAAAATGTTTTTATCGCTAAAGTAAAAACCAAAGATAACGAAAGACCCTCGATCATAATTGCGAATAAAGGCAAAACCGGCCATGACAAAGAAGGCAATCAAATTATTACGTTAGAAAGCGCCAATCGTTACGAAGGAAACATACAATTACAAGATTTTCGTATATCAAATTTTCATAATTATTTGGGAATTATCAAACCTAAAGAAATAGATATGAATAGTGATGATGAAAAAATTGATGTACAACAGCTCGGATTAACTGAATTGCAAACGCTGAAAACGCCCAAAACCAAAGCTGAGTTTTATTGGCGGTTAACACTGATTGTTTCTGTTCCATTAATGGCTTTTTTAGTTATTCCACTGAGTGTCACAAATCCAAGGCAAGGCAGGCTTTCGCAAATCTTACCCGCTTTACTGCTCTATTTGGTCTATTTTCTGTTAGCCAGTTCAATAAAAGCAAATGCTGGGAAAGGCCGTATGGATGCTGAATTTTGGTTTTACTTAATCAATATTACCTATTTTATTATTGCATTGATATTAAATTGCTGGGATAGCATCTTCATGCGTAAACTTCGTCTAAAATTCAGTAAATCATAAAGGGGAAAAATGTGTTTTCGATTTTAGATCGCTACATTGGTAGAACAATTTTAAGCTCAATAGGTCTGAGCCTGTTTTTACTTATTAGCTTGTCAGGGATTATTCGTTTTATAGACCAACTCAGAAGAATAAAAGGTGATTATGATGCTTTTTCAGTTGGTATATATACGGCCTTAATGACACCTAAAGATCTGGAAACTTTTTTTCCAATGGCAGCATTGTTAGGCGCCTTAATTGGATTAGGGTTACTGGCATCTCGAAGTGAGCTTATCGTTATGGAAACGTCTGGTTTTAGCCGTTTTAAAATTGCAAAAGCCGTTATGAAAACGGCTATACCATTAGTGATTATTACTATGGCAATCGGTGAATGGGTAGCCCCTGAGTGTGAACAAACTGCCCGTAATATGCGTTCTGTAAAAATATATGGCAATTCGTTATTAGCTGAACAAGGTAGTTTATGGGCAAAAGATGGAAACAATTATATCTATATTGGTCGTGTTAATGACGATAATTCCATTAACGATATTTCAATTTATGCGACAGATAATAATCAATTATTGTCTATAACCCATGCTGATTATGGCATATTTAAAAAAAATGAATGGACATTAACGCAAGTTGAAAGAAATGACTTTAGTGATCCGGTTAAAGTAAATGGGACAAATCTGATGTCCATGAAATGGGAAACTAACATCACGCCGGATAAATTGAACATTGTTGCTTTTGATCCTGATTCGCTTTCTGCTACAGGACTTTATAAATATTCACAATATCTGCACAACTCGGGACAAGATACGAGCTATTATGATTTACTTTTCTGGAAAAAAATCATAAAACCGGTCTCTGTTGCTGTCATGATGTTACTTGCCCTCTCGTTTATATTTGGCCCACTGCGGAGTGTGTCAACGGGTGTTAGGGTCATCATCGGCATTAGTTTTGGGTTTATTTTCTATATAGCCGATAACTTATTTGCTCAAATGAGTATCGTTATTGGTATCTATCCAATCATAGGATCGTTAATAACCAGTTTTGTTTTTTTACTGATAAGTTATGCACTATTTAAAAGAAGAAATTAAACCAACATACCCTTAATGTTTGTTGATTTTATTATTTACCATTTAACGCCTATCATTCAATAAATGAATGATAGGAAATCAAGATTTATGTTTTTCAAAAAGAGATAAATATTCCCCATACCCCTCTTCGACCAGTTTATTAACCGGTATAAAACGTAAAGCAGCAGAATTAATACAATAACGCAATCCACCTAACGCTTTAGGCCCATCATTAAAAACATGCCCAAGGTGAGAATCCCCTTTTACAGATCGGACTTCGGTTCTATGCATACCATAACTGTTATCTGCTTTTTCAAGAATATGATGATCAATAACAGGACGAGAAAAACTTGGCCAACCACATCCAGAATCAAATTTATCGTAAGAAGTAAATAAAGGTTCACCGGATACAATATCGACATATAATCCTTCTTCATGATTATCATTAAACTCATTTTCAAACGGGGGTTCTGTGCCATTTTGTTGCGTCACATGATATTGCATAGCGGTTAATTTAGAAATGGCTTGTTCTTTCGTAAGTTTATTCATAAGTCACCTAATAGCTAATATTGAAGAACTTAATTAGCAAAACAGCCTTTAAAGCTAACTATTTTGCCAACATCGATTGTAAAACTTTATCTTTAAGCCAAAAGTAATGATATAAAGCCCCGAGAATATGTACCAAAATTAATACGGCTAGCAAATATGAACTGATTAAATGTGTGCTATGGAAAAACAGATAAAACTCATTTGGCATATCGATAGCAGGGATGGAAACAAGACCAAAAACATTGAGCAGGCGACTACTCATCAAATACCCAGATAACGGAACAATTAACAGAAAAATATAGATAAAGCCTTGGGTAGATTTTGATAAAATTCGCTGTAATCTTTGATGTTTATCTAAAACATCAGGGATACCATATTGGATAATTACTTTAATACGCCATATTGTTACAATGAAGACTAAAACACCAATTGATTTATGTAACAAATAGATATTCGGCATCCCTCCCAAAAAATGAGATAGAATGATTTTAAACATAATCAGCAAAAACGCTAATATAACTAGCACTGCTGATAGCCAATGTATTAATTTTTGTTGACTTCGATACTGAGGGTAATCTTGCATAACTTACTCACTTTTAGGTTTAGATTTATCTTGCCAATGCTGTGACAAAAATGACGAACGCCCGGACAATTGATAATAACGATTGTAATGTTGTGACTGTTTTTTATAAAAGTCTTGATGATACTCTTCAGCTGGATAAAAAGCGACAGCGGGTTCAATAGCGACTTGAATCGGGTGAGTAAAACGACCACTTGCCTCTAACTCTTTTTTCGATTCTAGTGCTAAATTATGTTGGAATTGATTATGATAAAAAATAACCGGACGGTAAGAATCTCCTCGATCAGCAAACTGACCATGTTGATCCGTAGGATCAATTTGTTGCCAAAAAATATCTAATAACTTTTTATAACTAATTTTCTTGGGATCAAACGTGATTTGAACGGCTTCAGTATGTCCGGTATCACCTTGACATACTTGTTCATAGGTAGGGTTTACTACATGCCCACCCGTATAACCCGACACCACACTAATAACACCTTCGTATTGATCGAACGGTTTGACCATACACCAAAAACAACCGCCGGCGAATGTTGCTTGCTCATATTGTTGCATAATAATCTCCAATAAAAATGATTTTAAAAGACACCCCTTGAAAAAGCTTAAAAAATCACCATTTCACAAGCTAACCATCTCAGTTTTAGGAGGATCGAATATGGCTAGTGGTTGGGCATCTGACGATGCCGTTAATCAACAAATTGAAAGCACCATTGCAGATGCTATCGAAAATGCTAGACGCCAACTTAAACAAGGTGCTCAAAGTGCTGATTTCTGCATTGAATGCGGTGATCCTATTCCAAAAGCACGAAAGCTTGCATTACCTGGCGTACAATATTGTTTAAACTGCCAACAAGAACTGGATAAACAGTCTGCTAAAGCGGCGATTTTATATAATCGTCGAGGCAGCAAAGACAGTCAACTACGTTAATATTTTGTTTATTGCCTAATTATAAAATTCATTGTGATGTTGAAAACTGAAAATCCACAACTATTTCGATTTAATAAAATCGTTATCTTATAAAAGATAACACGTTTTGCGCTTATTAACACCTTTAAGTTAATCACTTTTTTTAGATCAGCTTACATATAAAGATAAGGATTAAATCATGATTAGAGCGTTACTGATTTCATCATGCAGCTTTCATAAGTAGAAAAACAAGCAACGCTCCTTTTTTTATACTATTCATAACCAAAACACATAGATAGCGAATGTATTTTAGCAATGGTCGTCTACTTTTTTTTATCTGGATGAGGATCTTTTACTGAATCGCCCTGTCCTGAAACAATATACCAACCATTTTTGATATGTGGTTTTTTGTTATGATCCGGACATGGTGGCAAGGATTTTTTACTTTGATTCGAAAAAGTATAACCGCAATCAGCACACTTATAAGTGCCAGCTGAAACATCACTACCGTATGAAGCAAATTTTTGTACCATTATTAGCTCCTCGTATGTTGTAGGTTAGTGATAAGCACATTACTTATCACTATTATATATAAACGTCTATCAGTAAAAAATCAAGTTTAGATTTGATTAATTTACAATCCAACTGACAATAATTTTCTCATTAATTTTTCAAAAATCAGATATAATAAAACCTGCATTTCAAGAAAAAACACGTTTTTAACAAAAATTCTTCATAAATTAGAACTCACTAAATTTAATCTCGACCATTTTAAATTTAATTTTTTATTTCTCTAAAAAGGCATGGATCAATGCCACTTAAAATAACTTTTTAATTTGGAGGTTGGAAATGTATTTACTACAAATGGCACCGAAATTTTTACTTGCACTCATCATTTTGCTTATTTACGTGAAACTATCGGGTAAAAGTCAAATTGCCCCGATGTCTCAGTTAGATCAGGTTGGTAGTATGGTAATCGGTGCGTTAGTCGGGGGAGCTTTACTCAGTCCAACCGTTTCAGCTTGGGAAGCCGCTGGGCTTGTCGCAATTTGGGCAGCGTTATTAATTTTAATTCGCTTTATTAAATCAAAAAATTCTCGATTAAGAGATGCGATTGACGGTGAAGCAATTCAGTTAGTTAAAAACGGAAAATTATTAACAGATAATTTTGCCAAGGCAAACTTGCCTGTACGTGATTTTGAAACTTTAGTGAACATACAAGGAATATCCTCATTTAGTCAATTAAAACAAGTTTGGTATGAATTAAATGGTTCGCTAACCATTATTAAGAAAGGTGAAAAAGATATTGCTGAACTGATCATCGAAAATGGCTGTATTAGTCAAGATAATCTTGAACAACTCAAAAAAGATGAAGATTGGCTCATGCAGGAAATCCATAAACAAGGATATGAAAAAGTCGAAGACATTTTTTGTGCAGAATGGTTTGATAATAAACTCATCATCTACCCATATGATAAAACTGAAGATAAGTCAGCTTAAAACCCACTTAAAAAAATAATCACCTAATTAAATTAACTTTAGCTAATTAAACTTGTTAGTTAAAGTTATTTAATTGCACATTGGGATCCATAATATCTTCTATCGTATACTTTTCGAGCTCTTTCAAAAATGCTTCTTTAGCATCCGACAGATAGTATTTTAAACGACAAGCAGGACTGATATGACAAAATGATAAACTGCAATTAAGAAGATTTAGCGGTTCTATTTGTCTAACCACAGTACCAATATTAATCAGTTTTTTTTCTATTTTTAATTTAATGCCACCATTTTTTCCTTGCTTGGTCTCGACATAACCTAATTTACTTAAATTATAAACGACTTTAACCAAATGATTTTTAGAAATTTTAAAATAATGACTAATATCTGCGATACTGACTAGCTGATCACCATCTACCGTGGATAAATAAAGAAGCACACGTATACTGTAATCGGTAAAACTTGATAATTGCACTGATTTTTCCTATCTACTTAAAAAACTTATCATCTCACATTATAGGCAATATCAATGATTAAATTAACCCTCTTTTTATGACTAATTAAATTTTTATTACCAAGTTAAAAAACTAAATTATCATGGTGTTATCCTCATCAACAACATGAGGATAACAATCAGTTTAAGTTTTGTTATGCTGCACAATAATTTAGTATTTGATTTAGATCTTTACTGGCTTGAGAAGTCATACGAAGATCAAATTTATCTTGTAAAATATTCAATATATTGTCGGTTAAAAATTCAGGCATTGAAGGCCCTGCATAAATTCCTTTGATACCTAGCGACAATAATGTCAATAATATAACTATAGCTTTCTGTTCAAACCATGATAAAACCAAAGTCAATGGTAATTCATTCACGCCACATCCAAAAGCTTCAACCAACGCCAATGCTAATTGCACTGCGGAATAAGCATCATTACATTGCCCAATATCAATTAATCGAGGAATGCCGTTAATATTGCCGAAATTTTGCATATTAAACCGATATTTACCACAACCTAAAGTTAAAATAACACTATCTTTAGGGACTTGATTTGCCATTTCGGTATAATAATGCCGTTCACTTTTACTGCCGTCACATCCACCAATTAAAAAGAAATGCTTAATATTACCTGCTTTAACTTGTTCGACAACCGTTGGTGCTACATTTAATAAAGTATTACGGGCAAAGCCGACAGTAATAAAATGCTCTAATTCCGTGTAATCAAATCCGGGTTGGTTCAATGCACACTCAATAACGGGACTAAAATCATCTGTTTCAATATGAGTGACACCTGGCCAGCCAACCATACTTCGGGTAAAGATGCGCTCTGCATAGCCTTTAGTAAAAGGATTAATAATACAGTTAGACGTCATGACGATAGCGCCAGGAAAATTAGCAAATTCAGTCTGTTGATTTTGCCAAGCTGTACCGTAGTTTCCAACTAAATGTGAATATTTTTTTAACTCAGGATAAGCATGAGCCGGTAACATTTCGCCGTGTGTATACACATTAATGCCTTTATCTTGAGTCTGTTCTAATATCAAACGCAAATCATGAAAATCGTGACCAGAGACAAGAATACATTTACCTTTAACAGGTCTAGTATTGACTTTAGTTGGGATAGGATCGCCAAAAGTATTGGTAGCGCCGGCATCAAGCATTCCCATTACTTTATAATTCAATCGTCCTATTTGCATGGATAATTGAAATAATTTATTAATGTCAGAAGGATTATCGCCAAGAAAACTCATCATTTCATGATATTCGGTGTAAATATCTTGATTAAATTGCCCCAAAACAGCAGCGTGTTCCATATAAGCAGCTGCCCCTTTCAATCCATATAGTGCTAATAAGCGCAGTCCAATGACATCCTTTCCGACTTTATCTTGATCGTGCTTTAACATCACTAAAGAAGAAAAATCCAATAATTCTTGCTTAGTTTTAGGAAAATTTAATTGGGCTACATAGGTTAACGCAGGTAAATGTTCATTAAATTGTAGTACAGCAACTTTGGCTAGCTGTTCTAATTTTTGAGAATAGATATCGGCTTCTGCAAGATACGCCAACATTCTGTCTGCATCAAAATTCACATTAGTTAACGTTGAGAAAAATGTTTGTGCACACCATCTATCGATTTGTCTGTCCACAATGTCATGTCTACGACAAATGGCCGCCCAAAATGAAACCTTTTGCAAACTGGCGACTAAAACATCTTGAAGATCAGAAACTTCTGCTGTTTTACCACACATTCCTTTAGAATAACTACACCCTTTTTCATTTGATTTTATTATTGTTTGCTCACACTGAATACAAAACATTATTACTCCTGTTTTCTTTCCTCTTACTAAAACAGGTATATAAAATACATGTTTAAAATAAAAAAGAAAAGTGAATTTACCAATTTAATTTTTTTAATAAACATGAAAAATTTGAACTTATATTGAAACTAAGAGTCAGAATTCATATTGTTATGCTACTTAAAAGATAGACAGTTTGATAATTACAATTAAGGAATACTAGAAACCCTTCGCTCATCCTAAGCCTAGTTAGGATGTTGTCTGATGAATTCGATAAAAATCGGTTTTCAAGCCAGATCGAAAATTTGCTTTTCCATTCATTTCTTAAATAAAGAATTAAAATTATTTACTTATTTTAACTTAATTCAATAGGTTACATGTAAGAAATATCTAATATTAATCGCCAAAATAAATTTGATTAAGTGATTAAAATCAGAAATAATGCTAAACCGATTATTTTAATCATGCATGATTATTGATTAAATATTAATTGATATTCATGTCATTATAAAAAAGGTGAACTACAATATACTTAGACGGGTAAGCAGTTTGTTATAAATACAAACCATAAAAGATGACATCAAATGTTAATGGAGTAAATATCCTTGGTTGTTCCTCAAGTTGACCGAACCCAGTCAAATGACAAGTAATTGTTGTTATTTAAGCATCAATTTAATGCCATTAAAAACAAAAAAATAATCTCAAAAATAAAATCTTAACCTAGTATGCGTTAATCTATTAAGGAATAGAGGTTAAAATCTTAAAATTAATGAAGTTTTAACAGGAAAGAAATATGTTTACTGATTCAAACACTAAACAAATAAGTTTTTGTTTTCATACTCAGAAAAAAAAATTTATAAAATGGAAAAAATTAGCCAAAAAAGCCAATATGACGTTATCAGACTGGATTGTAAAAAAACTTAATTCAGACATCGATATTGTGTTACGGGACATTGTTCTTCCTAATGATATCGAAAAAGATGACAGATGGCTGATAAAATTAACTATACCCTCAGTGATAAAAGGTTATTGGGTCTATTGTTCAAGAGAAAGGAAAATGAAATTAGTTAAATGGATCACCAATAAATTAGATTCCTAATAAGGAATTAATCAAGACCAACTTTTACAGAATAACTCTATAACGCAACGATAAGGTTATAGAGAAACAGACTAAAATAAAACGGAAATATGATAAACATTGAGCGGTTAATCAATTTTTTTTAAATTTCTATTGACGTAGAAATTAAGATGGGTAAAATGCACTGCATTCGAAACGCATTTATTTTTAACGAATCGTTTTGAGCCCGGGTGGTGAAATCGGTAGACACAAGGGATTTAAAATCCCTCGGCCTTTTTGGCCGTGCGAGTTCAAGTCTCGCCCCGGGCACCACATCTATCTCTCTTTATCCTTCTTTCATCGACTTATTTTATCACTGTCTTAACGACACCTTTGTAAGCATATTATTACTAACTTATATCAACATTTTACTAAAAAACTTTATCAATCATTTAATTAAAGATGTTTTAGTTGTTTAATAAAATTCAATTTTTTAGATAAGTCAGATTCACTGCCAGAACAAAAATAATGTAATCATCCATAATGTTTAATGGATCAATAGCTAACGGCTGAGTATGCTCAAAAAATAGCGCTATAATTAAACTTTTTAGTGACAAGATTAGTTTGGTAAGGAAATGTTATTGGAGTAACTTTTATCTATGATATTAACAACTCTAAAATGAATTATTGCTTAGAACGCAGACCCAAAATTTTTGGGTCTGAAGATTAAACACTAAATGACGAACCACAACCACAAGTCGTTGTTGCATTAGGATTATCAACCACAAAACGTGAGCCTTGTAATCCTTCTACATAATCAATGGTACCACCAACTAAGTATTGTAAACTCATAGGATCGATAACCAACGATACCCCATTTTTCTCTATGGCTAAATCATCTTCGTTTACTTTCTCGTCAAAAGTAAACCCATACTGAAATCCACTACATCCTCCACCTGTAATATAAACCCTTAATTTAAGATTTGGGTTTTCTTCTTCGGTGACTAACGCTTTTACTTTATTCGCTGCAGCATCAGTAAAATTAATTGGTAAAGCATTGCCCATTTTATTCTCCTACTGTCTTGATCTGCTTATTATATACTGTGTAAAAAAGAAATTACAAAATGAAAAACTCTATTATTTAAATTTTTGTTTAGTTGCTTGAAATAATTTTGAAACTATGAATAAATACCACCATATTTCTTCAATGAGAATACAACATATGTTTACAAAATCATTAAAATCCGAAATATTCTTTCATCAAGCTTTATCCGTTTTACCTGGTGGCGTAAATTCACCAGTACGGGCTTTTAATGGCGTGGGTGGAATACCCTTATTTATTGAGCGTGCCAATGGTGCTTATATTTATGATGTTGATGAAAAAGCCTATATCGATTATGTAGGCTCATGGGGTCCAATGATTCTTGGACACAATGATCCAGACGTAGCTGACGCAGTCATTCACGCTGTGCGTAATGGACTCAGTTTTGGTGCTCCGACCGAAATTGAAACCAAAGTCGCCAATTTAGTCACTGAACTTATACCATCGATAGAGATGCTACGCATGGTCAACTCAGGTACTGAAGCAACCATGAGTGCAATACGCGTGGCACGGGGTTTTACCGGGCGTGATAAAATCATTAAATTTGAAGGATGCTATCATGGCCATGCTGATTATCTATTGGTAAAAGCAGGATCAGGAGCCCTTACTTTTGGACATCCGACGTCACCCGGCGTACCTAATGATTTTGTTAAGCATACTTTAGTATGTGATTATAACAATCTTGAATCAGTTAAAAAACAGTTTGAACAATATCCAAATGAAATTGCCGCGATTATTATTGAACCCGTTGCCGGCAACATGAATTGCATCCCTGCTAAAAAATCGTTTTTACAAGGATTAAGAGCGCTTTGTGATGAATATGGGGCATTGTTAATCATTGATGAAGTGATGACAGGATTTAGGGTAGCACTAGGTGGAGCGCAAGATTATTATGACATTGTCCCCGATTTGACTTGTTTAGGTAAAATCATTGGAGGGGGAATGCCTGTGGGCGCATTTGGTGGTCGTGCAGATATCATGCAACAATTAGCGCCAACCGGACCAATTTATCAAGCTGGTACGCTTTCGGGAAATCCTGTTGCCATGGCAGCCGGATATGCAACCTTAACCAAATTGATGGACGTGGGTATTTATCAAGAATTAGAGGAGAAAACTAAAACGCTAACAAACGGACTTTTATCCGCTGCCAGACAGCATAAAGTTCCTTTTGCGGTCAATCAAGCGGGTGCGATGTTCGGATTTTTCTTTACAAATGCTTCCGAAGTAAGCAGTTATCAAGATGTAATGAATTGTGATATTGAATTATTCAAAAAATTCTATCATCATATGCTCACTGAAGGTGTTTACTTTGCACCGTCAGCTTTTGAAGCAGGTTTCATGTCACTTATGCACACAGATAAAGAAATCAATCATACTATTGATGCAGCAAGTCGTTTTTTTAGTAAGATAAGTTAAATTGATGACACAAAGTTTTTGATACCATTAGCGATTAAAATATTAAACTATTAACATAGGTAATTAATTTATGGTTAATCCACTTAAAGAAGGTGAAAAAGCACCTCAATTTTCGTTGCCTGACCAAGATGGAGAGCTAATAAGCTCTAAAGACTTTAAAGGTCAACGTATGTTGATCTATTTCTATCCCAAAGCCATGACACCTGGCTGTACAGTTCAAGCTTGTAATTTACGGGATTGTGCTGATGACCTCAAAAAATACAATGTGGTAATCATTGGCATTAGTACAGATAAGCCAGAAAAGTTATCAAGATTTTCAGAAAAAGAATTATTAAACTTTACGTTGCTTTCTGATGAAAATCATGAATTATGTGAAGCTTTTGGCACATGGGGTGAAAAAGAGTTTATGGGAAAAACCTATGACGGCATTCACCGTATTAGTTTCTTAATTGGGACTGATGGAAAAATCGAAAAAGTCTTTGATGATTTCAAAACCAGCAATCACCATGAAGTGGTTTTAGATTACCTCAAAAACCACTCAAAATAGACATCTTAAAAGCAGATTAACCTAATCTGCTTTTACTTTATCAAAACTATTAATCTCATCCGGATTTGGCCAAGCATTAATAATTGCTTTGACTAAAGTGGCAAGTGGGATAGCAAAAAATATTCCCCAAAATCCCCATAATCCACCAAATACAATCACCGCTAAAATAATTACTAATGGATGAAGATTCAATTTCTCGGAAAAAAGACAAGGAACTAACAAATTACCGTCTAAAGCCTGAATAAGCACATAAAAGAAAATCAAATACCCAAATTCTGGACTGATGCCCCATTGGAATAGAGCAATAAGAATAACCGGAATACTTGAAATAATAATCCCAATATAAGGAATCAACACCGAAAGCCCAACAATTACCGCCAATAATAATCCATAATCTAAACCCAAAAACCAAAATGGAATATACACGCTAATACCTAGAATAAGAATATGCAAAACATTGCCTACAATATAGTTAGCAATTTGCGTATCCATTTCAGCGGCGACTTTATTTAACACTCCTCGATTTTTAGGCAGAATACGAGAACAATATCCCCATATTTTTGCTTTATCTTTCAAAAAGAAAAACATCATAATAGGGACTAGCACGGCATTAATTGCAACTGAAACAAGACCAAACAGGGAAACAATAGAGAATTGTAATAACGAATTTCCGGTTTGCACGACCCTGCTAGTAATGCCTTGAATAATAGAATCAAATAATCCAACATCAATCAGTTCGGGGTAGTGTTCCGGCAGTGATGTCAAAAACTTATTAGCAAAATTGAGCATGTTTGGAATATTGGTTATCAAACTAATACTTTGTTGCCAAACTAAAGGTACCAGAATCATAAAACATGCTAAAACAACAAGAAGAAAAATGAGTAATACAATGATAACCGCAAAAGTGCGTGGAATGCCCTTTCGATACAAAAAATTGACTGGGGTATCAAGCAAATAGGAAAGCACGATTGCAATGAAAACAGGTAAAAGAATTTTATTAAAAAAATAAATAATTAAAAACAGGACGACTAAAACCACTATCAACGATACCACATGCGGATCACTGAATCGTCTTTTATACCATTCCACAAACAATTTAAACATTGCAAACACTCCTATTTTGCTGTTTATATTAGATTAAGTTTCAATACGATAAATTATAAGCCCAATGCATTTATCGTTTAAATCCACCTAAAATACCACGAGTAATGCGTCGACCGATTTCATTGGCTACTTGTCGCGTTGCGCTTCGAGCAACTTTTTGCGCAAAGCCATCTTGTTGACCACCTCTTGGGTCTTTATGACCAAAAAACAGAGAACTTAGCATATCTAACCAACCACCACTACTGGATTTTTCAGTTGGTTCTGTTGAATTATCATCATCAGCTGATTGAACGTTAGCTGAATTATCCAATGAAAAACCTGCTTTTATTTTCTCATAAGCGGATTGCCGATCGACAGTTTTAGCATATTTATCATAAAATAGCGATTGTTTAATAATCTCAGGAATTTTTTCAGGTGTAATTGGACCAATTTTAGAATTTGGTGCAATAACAAAACCACGCTCAACCATATTAGGACGCCCTTTCTCATCTAAAAAAGAAATTAAGGCTTCGCCGACAGCTAATTCCATAATCACTTTTTCGGTATCTAAATTGGGATTAGCTCGCATAGTTTGAGCTGCGGCTTTTACTGCTTTTTGATCTTTAGGCGTAAATGCCCTAAGCGCATGTTGGACACGATTGCCAAGCTGACCAAGAACGGTATCGGGGATATCGGTAGGATTTTGAGTAACAAAATAGATACCAACGCCTTTAGAGCGAATCAGTCTGACTACCTGCTCAATTTTCTGTAATAAAACGGGGGTAATATCATTAAATAGTAAATGCGCTTCATCAAAAAAGAAGACTAATTTAGGTTTATCAGGATCACCAATTTCAGGCATATGTTCAAACAGTTCTGACAGCAACCACAACAAAAAAACAGAATACAATTTAGGTGAGTTATATAATTTATCTGCAGCTAAAATATTAATCATACCGTGACCGTTGGCATCGGTTTTCATTAAATCTTGAATATCAAGCATAGGTTCACCTAAAAAATATTCTGCCCCTTCTTGATCAAGCGATAATAAACTGCGTTGTATGGCACCAATCGATGATAAAGAAATATTGCCGTATTCAGACGTAAATTTTTTTGCATTATCACCAATTAACTGTACTAAGGCTCGTAAATCTTTAAAATCCAGTAATAAAAGATTATTGTCATCGGCAATTTTAAATACCAGTTGTAATACATCTGATTGAATATCATTAAGATTTAATAATCGTGCTAATAAAATTGGACCAATATCCGAAACGGTACTTCGCACCGGAATCCCTTTTTCTGCAAACACATCCCACAATTCAATGGGCGAGGCTTCAGGTTGCCAATCAGTTACCCCAATGCTTGTTAGGCGTGCTTTAAGTTTATCTGTTAAAATCCCTTTCTCACCCAAACCGGTCAAATCCCCTTTAACATCAGCCAAAAATACCGGTACACCTATATGAGAAAAACTCTCTGCCATTTTTTGAAGCGTCACTGTTTTACCGGTACCTGTTGCACCAGAAATGAGACCATGACGATTGGCTAATGCGCTGATAATAGATAAATCCTTGCCATTGCTTTTGGCTATAACGATAGATTCACTCATACATTAAATCCTCATTAAATTGCTATTAAAACAATCAGTAATATTGTAAGCTAAGAATGCAATATCGACGATTTAACCATTCATTAGCCAACATAAGGAGCCACTATGTTTCCAGAATATCGAGAATTAATTTCAAAATTAAAAAATACAGATTTACGATTTCAAAAATTATTTGATGAACATAATGCTTTGGATCAAAAAATTAAAAACATTGAGTCAGGTATCGAAATCGACACATCCGAAACTATCGAAAACTTAAAAAAACAGAAACTTAAACTTAAAGATGAAATACACACAATCTTAAAAAATCAGGCATAAATACGGGATAAAAAACATCAATAGCGTATTAGTCAATCTTTATTCAAAAAATTAGTGTTGTGAAAACAATGTTGATGTAGGTGCTTTTATCAAAAGCAATAAATATAAATAAACCCCAAACAAGGGGTTTATGATGATAACAGATAAAACAAAAACTAAAAAATTTAATAATAAAGCGAATTTTTACTAGCTTAATTGTTCTTTTGTCGTTCTTTTTTTACGATTTTTAATCAATACAATAATATTTTTATGTGGAGTTTTCATATTTTAATTTCCTCTTTTTGTTATAGTTATCACACCACGAAAATGTATGGAATTTTTAAAGAGTGACTAGCAATATCCTTATCAGGTATTTTGTATAAAATACTCACCATCTCCAATAATGGTAGTTACTTTAGCATAAATTAATGGTATTACCAATTATTTTGGTTATTTAGTAAGCGACTTCCATATCGCCTACTTGCGCTACCAACAAATTTAGAACCATTGCCCAAAACGTTTTATATAAATTCGTTTCATTAACTGCGCAACAAAACAATAAGATAGTAATGTGGCAATTAACCATGGGAAATATGACCAAGGTAAAGGAGCAAGACCAATCAAACTTCCTATTGGAGAAAATGGGATATAAATACCTACGACCATTATCAATAATGTCATCACAATGACCGGAAACGCTGCTGTACTTTGAACAAATGGAATTTTTTGTGTTCTTAACATATGCACAACTAAAGTTTGTGAAAGTAACCCTTCAATAAACCAACCAGAATGGAATAATGATTGTACTTCGACACTATTTGCACTGAACACAAACCACATTAACGCATAGGTAGTAATATCAAAAATAGAAGATGTTGGTCCAATCCAAATCATAAATCGTTTGATATTTTGCGCATCCCATTTACGAGGCTTTTGTAAAAACTCATCATCCATTTTATCCCAAGGTAATGATAATTGTGAAATATCATACAATAAATTTTGGATCAACAAATGAATTGCTAGCATAGGTAAAAAAGGTAAAAATGCACTGGCAACTAACACCGAAAAAATATTACCAAAGTTTGAACTGGCCGTCATATTCAAATACTTCATAATATTACCGAATGTTTCTCGACCACAAATTACCCCTTCTTCTAACACCATTAAACTCTTTTCAAGCAAAATGATATCCGCTGATTCTTTCGCAATGTCGGTTGCAGTATCCACCGATATACCAACATCGGCGTCACGTAATGCAGGTGCATCATTGATACCATCGCCTAAAAAGCCCACTGTATGACCATTTTCTTGTAATAAACGGATGATTCGTGATTTTTGTAAAGGTGTTAATTTAGCAAAAATAGTACGTTGCTCAATTTGTTCTTTGAGTTCATCATCATCCATTTTTTCAATTTCGGTACCCAGTAAGGGAGTTCCTGGCTCTAGACCCACTTCACGACACACTTTTATGGTAATAATTTCATTATCACCAGTTAAAACTTTTACCCCTACACCATGTTCATTTAATGCAGAAATGGCTTCGTATGCGCTCTCTTTTGGCGGATCTAAAAACGTTAAGAACCCTCGAATTGCAAGGTCAGTCTCATCTTGAACACTGTATTGCGTTTTTGTTTGTGAAGCAGAAATATTTTTTAATCCCACCGCTAAAACTCGGAAACCTTCTTTATTGTAGTTATGAGCAAGTTCGATTAACTCTTGTTTGCGTTTTTCATCTAATGGCAAATATTCACCGTCTTGATAAACATAACGAGAAATAGACAGCATCTCTTCAACGGCACCTTTGCAAATCATCAAATGATCATCATTACCATTTTGCACCACAACCGATAAACGACGACGAACAAAATCAAATGGCAATTCATCAATCTTTTTATAAAGTCCAACCCCGACTTTTTTAACACTGGTTTTCTCTTCAGTGAAACGGATAATGGCTTTGTCCATTAGGTTTTTCATACCACTTTGATAATAGCTGTTTAACCAAGCGAGTTCTAATACAGCTGGGTCAATTTGACCATGACTATCAAGATGATGTTCAAGGATAATTTTATCTTGTGTCAATGTTCCCGTTTTGTCGGTACATAAAATATCCATTGCACCAAAATTTTGAATCGCATTAAGACGTTTCACAACAACCTTACGCTTTGCCATTCCAACCGCACCTTTAGCCAGGTTAGCACTGACAATCATCGGCAACATTTCAGGCGTTAACCCAACCGCTACCGCCAAAGCAAACAAAGCCGCATCGCCCCAATCTCCTTTTGAAATACCATTTATCACAAAAACAATGGGGACCATAATAAGCATAAAACGGATCAGTAACCAACTAACACTATTCACACCTCGATCGAATGACGTTTCAGCACGGGAACCAACAATGGATTTCGCTAATGACCCAAAATGCGTATCCGCACCTGTGGCAACCACAATTGCCTTAGCTGTTCCACTTACCACATTTGTCCCCATAAAACAGACATTATTCACATCAAGAACATTATCTTTATCAATATCCGATGCATTAATTTCATCGGTTGTCTTTTGTGAAACGGCGCCTAAAGTGTCATATTTTTCAACAGGTATAGACTCACCTGTCAGTACCGCTTGGCTGACAAAAAGATCTCGTGATTCAATTAAGCGGATATCCGCAGGAATCATATCCCCTGCCGATAAAAAGACAATATCGCCAGGCACAATCTCGCTTAACGGAATTTCAAAATGTTCAGGATTCATATCCTTATGCGGACGTCTTAATACCGTTGCTGTTGTTCGAATCATCGATTTGAGCGCTTCAGCGGCTTTATTAGATCGAAACTCTTGCCAAAAACGCAATAAACCACTTAATGAAACCATGGTTAAAATGATAATGATACTAGTTAGATCGGTTTCTTCCCCCTTTTGTAAAGGTAACCAGAAATCCGTGACAAAACTAACCACCGCTAAAATAAGTAACACAAAAATAAATGGATTATTAAACGCCATTAATAGTTGCATAAATACTGAAGGGACTTTTTCTCGGGCTACTTCGTTTTTGCCATACTCTTCTAATCTTGATTTTGCATTTTCTTGCGTTAAACCGGACAAGCTCGATTGAAATTTAGATAAAATGCTATCTAAGCTATGTTGAGCTTCATGAATTGCTTTAATATCTGAGCTTGTTTGTGAATGAATTTTTGTAGTGTTTTTGGTCATCTTATGTACCTATATTCATAATTTTTTAGACAAAAATATGCCTACTCACTGTTAAAAAATAACAATAAGCAAAGTAACTAATTGAATAGCTAAGACTTTAATGCCACAGCACGACCGCACTCAAAGCGATGGCTGAGCAAAAAATAATTTAGCGAGATAATTTAATTAAGAATTAGATACAACTCGGTGGTTCTAAATGTTTTTCTGAAAAAAGTAATGAACACAACATTAAGATGTGCGCACCATGATGTTTTGAATTTGTGTGATAGCGTGTAA
This sequence comes from Gilliamella sp. CG35, assembly GCF_046635745.1. Taxonomy (NCBI): domain Bacteria; kingdom Pseudomonadati; phylum Pseudomonadota; class Gammaproteobacteria; order Orbales; family Orbaceae; genus Gilliamella; species Gilliamella sp. CG35. Next base: position 29,189 of record NZ_JBIDFH010000003.1, on the reverse strand, counting down.
AAAATTGCATATCGTTCACCGTTACCGTTCGATCAATTTCGGCGCGTGAACTGAAAAAATGATTATTTAGACAGGTTCATTAACCGATAATGATTTGTGTTTGAATACATCTCCCCATATATGGGGTGACCCGATTGAGCGTCCATAGTTCTCCTATAAAATTGAACTCAACACTTTGTATTTCAACTTTTCTTAACCCTCATTTTTAACCACCTAATAGTTAAAAAAGTAAGAAAAGCTCAAAGGCGGGCAATTTATACGCCTTTAGCCAAAATAAGTCAACCAATAATCCTTTAAAAACGTCATAACAGCTTAAAAACAGCACTTATCGCCCCAATAAATGCTTTTTTGTATATAAATAATACACACAAAACTTAATATCATTTACAATAACTAATACTGTTCAACGCAAGGAAAACGAAAGTGGAACTCATAAAATTACTCGACACTAATTGGTTAAATTTCGTGATCATTTTCGCACTTTCATTTTTATGGTTTTTCAATCGAAAAAGATCACCCAATCAATACCTCGATAATATCATTATATATGCTGATATTTTAGAAAAGACACCTAAGCCAAAATACCAAAAGGATTACTTGAATAATATTAAAAGTAAACTTCTTTGGGACAAGGTTTGTTTTTATCAAACCGGTGACATGAATAAAGAAAGAATCGCAATTTCGTTAATTAATGCTGACATTAAAAACATCATTAATTTATTACAATTAAATTCACTAACCCAATACTTTTGTATCAGACAAAATAAAATAACGGCAGTCAATCCTTTTTTAGTTAAAGAAGTCATCCTATTATGTGTTGGGTTCATTCTCGCTTTTATTATGGTGATATCGAATCTTGATACCGTTTTTAGATCAAATTCAATGATTAATATAATCATTGCCGCGATAACCATTTTAATTATCTTATTGATTGCAACTCAGTTCGCCATAGCGCCTTTAAAAAGGCTTAATACCTATCGATTGATTTTGAAAGACGACACTTTTTTAAAGCGTGCTAATGACCAACTAGTTCGCATTATTCAAGAAAGTAATAATAGTAATCCTAGTTTTGAAAAATCCATAATGAGTAAAGAAGAATCGCACCAATCATAACCCAATTTCGAAGGCTTTATCTGCTGTGGTAATAAATAAGGCGACAAATCTAAGCTTTACGTCGCCTTAATAGTTATATGGGAACTAAGCACGTATATTTAAACGGGCATTTTTAAGCTGCTCTACAAGTTCAAGCAATGATTGATTTAACTGATTCATGAATTGTTGGTAAGAAAACGCCTTTTTACTGATTTCATCTAATTGTCGTTCCCAATGCGCAGTCATATCGGGGATAGACATAATATCTGGTAACGATAAAATTAACTTACGTCCAACTGGAGTGGCACGAATTGTTTTGCCTTGTCGAGTTAAAAATTGACGTTTAAATAACAGTTCTATTATTCCTGCTCGAGTTGCTTCTGTGCCTAAACCATCGGTTTCCCGCAATATTTTTTTAATCTCTGGATCTTTAACAAATCTTGCAATACCTGTCATTGCGGAAAGTAAAGTTGCATCATTAAAAGGTTTAGGGGGTTGTGTTTCTTTACTGATAAGTTCAGCATCGATACATTGCACTGCCTCCCCTTTTTTCACTAATTTAGTTAACAATCCATTACTCTCTGCATCCGCTTCGGATTGATCAGCTTGTAAAGTTTTCGTTCCAAACAACGCTTTCCAGCCTGCTTCAAGCATTTGCGTTGCTCTAGCAATAAATTTTCCACCTTGAATATCAACATCAATTTGTAATTCAGCGTATTTATATACAGGATAAAATTGTGCTAAATATTGGGTTGCAATCACCTGATAAACTAATTTTTCATTATCCGTTAAATTGTCCATTTTAGCCTTGCGCTGTGTTGGAATGATGGCATGGTGCGCTTCAACTTTTTTATCGTTCCAAGCTTTTGTCCGCAAACTAAAATCAGCGTTTTCAATAGCAGGCTGTAAATCCGGGCAATTATTTTCGATTGCTAATTTTACACTGATTATTTGGTTAAGATGCTCTTCGGGTAAAAAACGGCAATCGGATCTCGGGTAGGTGATCAGTTTATGCTTTTCATATAATGACTGGCAAATATCGAGCACATCTTGTGCACTTAATCCACTTTTTTTAGCCATCTCAATTTGAAGAGCGGATAAATTAAATGGCATAGGTGGTGCAACTTCTTTCTTTTTGTTACTGACTTTCTCAATAATACCGGTTTGATCTTTAATTCTTTGACAAACATTTTCGGCTAATGCTTTGACTAAAACTCGCCCTTCTTCATCTTGATAGGGAGCACAAGCTTCGCTAGGTTGCCACTTGGCCTTAAATATTTCATTATGCTGGGTTTGAAGTACAGCAAAAACTTCATAAAACGGTTTGGGAACAAACTTTTCAATATCTAAATCACGCCTTACCACTAAACCAAGAATAGGCGTTTGTACCCGTCCAATGGATAACACTCCTCGATACCCGCCTCGTTGCCCCACCAGCGTACAAAGACGACTCATATTAATACCATACAACCAATCAGCACGGGCTCTTGCAAGCGCTGACGTAGAGAGCGGAATAAAATCTTGATTACTGCGTAATTGTTCAAGCGATTTTTCAACTGCACTGGCATTTAAATCACTAATCAAGCAACGCTTAATTGTTTTGCGTTTATCGGGCGTGAGTTGACAATAATTCAAAACTTCATCGACTAATAATTGCCCTTCTCGATCTGGATCGCCTGCATGTACAATCTGATCGGCAGATTTAATCAATTCGACTAAAATATCAAATTGGCTTTTTGTACTCCCTTTTGGCATCAAAATCCACTTTTCCGGAACAATAGGAAGATCATCAATCACCCATTTTTTAAAGCGATCATCATACACTTCTGGGGTGGCTTGTTCTAAAAGATGTCCGATACACCAACTCACAATATCGCCATTAGCGGCTTTGATAAAACCCGTTCCTTTTTGATGTGGTTTAGGCAAAACATCGGCAATAGCCCTTGCTAGACTGGGCTTTTCAGCAATAAACAGACGATAAGTTTGATTAGATTGCATAATTATTAGTCTTAATCATAAATTTGAAACAAAATAAGTTTGATAGGATGATTTAACGCTAAAATTTAAATGATTTAACATCTTCAATAACAATGCCTTGTCAGCATCCCTACAAGGCAGAATGCGACAATAAAAACAAATTAAAATATGTTTGTCTAAACACATCAAACCTTGTTCTTTTCGACTTTTTTGCTTTGTCGTGTACCATTCAATCTTAAAACCAGTGTGATAGGCCAAATACGGTAAGGCTCCATAAATTATCATATTATCCTTTAAAATTTCCAATCCTGCTGAGTCTGTTATTAATGCTCATTAAGGTTGAAAATTGTTACATAAGTCTTAACGCCATTCAAGCGCAATAATTTGCAGATAATCATTCTCAACAATAAACACAAAAATAACCTAATTTTTACAATGCATTAAAAGAACGGGATTAAGCTTAGTCAGCTTAAGTAATCCTAATACCCTAAAGAGGGCAGTTATTATTTATAATCTTATCACAAGACTAAAATCAACTAAGATTGAAAGCACAACACTTATCACTTTGCCAATACCTCGTCAACAATGCATGTTAAAGCTTTTAAAATATCATTTAATTGATTAATTATGTTACAAGATTCAGCTTTATCATTTTTTAGTTGTCGTGATTTTAAAACGGGTTTTTACCACCATTTTTTGAACTTAAGCCAAATGGCAGAAACAATAGAAATAACAATAAGAATCAAGATTAACCCAACAAAAGACCAAGGATGCTCACTAAACGGAATACCGGCAAGATTGACACCAAGTAAACTGGTTATAAACGTGATTGGTGTAAATATAATGGTAAATAGTGACATTAAATAGATTCGTTTATTGGTCGATTCTGCCAAAAAGCTATTAATTTGCTCCATAATCGAGGCAAGACGCAATAAGCAACTATCGATATCTGACACATAGTGGCTTTGTTGATTAGAAATATCATGTAGACGTTGGCGATCGTTATCATCAATCCAAGAAATCCTTTCGGTTGAAATTTTAACAAAAATATCCCGTTGCGGAGATAATAATCGACGAAGAATGATCAACTGTTTACGTACTCGACCAATTTCTTTATGTGAAAGAATTCGCTGATTTAATACTAAGTCTTCAAGTTTAACAATTTTGTTATGTACACTATCAAACGATAAATTGACTTGATCACTAATGAGTTCGGATACTTGAATCAACCAATCAGCAACATCAACAGGCCCTATTCCTTTTTCTAAATTATCTTTTAATTGGAAAATCGCATCAATTTGTTGATGTCGGGTCGAAACAATTAGATTATCGGTAATATAAAAACGGAAGGTTACAATCGGATCGGGTAATTCATTTGGCGTATAATTGACACCTTTTAATACGACTAAAATACCCGTATCAAAACGAATTTCTTTCGATATTTGGTTGGGTTTAATTAACTCATTTTTCACTAAATCCGGAATCAATTTTGTCTGATTAATCCACTTAATCGTTTCTGATTTAGCAAAATCCAGATGGATCCAACATGGCTTTTGCACCGTCGCTTGGCAATCATTACTTAAAGGATTGGCTTTACCTTTACCATCAAATTGACAACTAAAAACAGGTTTTGCTGATATAAGATCTGAAACAGGAACGGAATTTTCACTATTTTCATTCGTCATTATAAGCCCCATTTGTTAAGTTTTCTTAATTATATACTGAAATTGCTTAAAAATGGAGCGATTGATTAACTTAATTTATCAAAATTAAGGCATTAAATAGAGTTGCGGAACCAAAGCATTACTAGGGTGCGGAATAATACCTAATTCAACCCCATACCAATGATTAATATTTTCAACAGTTAATACTTCAGCAGGTACACCTTGCTTAACGATTTTTCCCTGACTAAGAAGCAACACTTTATCCGCATACAAGGCAGCCAAATTAAGATCATGTAACACACAACATACTGCCAGTTGCTGTTCTTTAGCGAATTGTTTTAATAATCGCAATGTATGTTGCTGATGATACAGATCTAATGCTGAAGTGGGTTCATCTAAAAAAAGTAGCTTTTCAGTTGGCTCCTCTTGCCACAATTGGGCTAAAACGCGAGCCAATTGTACACGTTGCTGTTCTCCGCCTGACAAGCTACGGTAATCTCGGTTGGCCAACTTCAAGCAATCAGTTTGTTGCATAGTTTCGTGAATGGCTTGCTCGCAATGAAGTTTACCGTAAGGTGCTCGCCCCATTGCCACCACTTCTTTTACCGTAAAAGGAAACGTCATCTGGCTATGCTGTAACATCACCGTTCTCACTTTAGCTAATTGCTTAGCAGACCATTGTGTCATCGCTTTATCAAAAAGATAAATATCGCCAGATGATGGTGTCTGATAACCCGTTAAAAGCCGTAATAAAGTTGATTTACCTGCACCATTGGGACCAATAATAATGGCAATCTCGCCAGCTTGAATATCTAAAGACACATCATCGATTAAACACCGAGTACCACAATAAAAAGTTAAGTTTTTTGCTGTCAACATCGTCAAATTATACCCGTTATTTGTGCCTTAAAATGAGCCAAAGAAAATAAGGTCCACCAATTAAACTTGTCAATAACCCTACCGGTATTTCAGTCGGTGCAACAACCGTTCTTGCCAGCGTATCGGCAGAGAGTAATAAACAGCCACCTGCCAATGCCGATGCAGGTAATAACACGCTATGATTAGCCCCAATACGTAATCGAATCATATGAGGAACCACCAAACCAACAAAAGCAATAATGCCACTTACTGCAACCGATGTACCGATTAAAATGGCACTAAACACCAACAAATATTGCTTCAAACGAATAACATTAATACCTAAATAGTGCGCATCTTCATCCCCCAATTGCAATATATTGAGCTGATGAGAAAGAACCAAAATGGCTAACAAAGCAGGGATAATTAACGAAGTAGCAACTAACACTAATTCCCACGATCCTTTACCCAAATGCCCCATTGACCAAAGTGATATTTGTCTTAATTGTGCTTCATCACTAATATAACTTAGGCATCCCATTACTGCTCCGATAATGGCATTGATTGCTACACCCAACAACACCATTTTGGCCAAATTACACTCGGCATGAAGACTATAAAGATAGATCAGAAAACAGATGAATAAACTACCCAAAAAAGCAGCCAACATTTTTCCATACAGCATCATAATTGGTGGAAAGATAGTCGGAAATAAAACTGACAAACCAACCAACAAACCAGCGCCACTGCTGATACCCAACAAACCTGAATCCGCTAAAGGATTACGAAATAATCCTTGCATGACAGCGCCTGAAGTTGCTAATGCCATACCAACAATCACTGCTAATAAAATACGAGGTAAACGTATATTCAACCAAATATTCATCAATGGATCATCAAATGATAATGACAATAACTGAGAAACCGGAAATGTTAAAGCACCCGTATTAGCTGATAAAACCATCAAAACCAACAGCACGATAAACAGTCCCCATAACAATGAACGATGACTATAACGTTGCACTCACTATCCTCACTAAAAATATGGATTTAATTACATTCATGCTATTTTAATGTTCAAATTTAAGATTCGGATCAATAACAGTATAAGCTTTATTATCAAGTTGCTGATGCGCTATTTTATCAATAATGACTTTCGCTAAATCGATACGATGAATCAGTCCATGTACCTCTTGCTGAAAATAGCATTTTGCATTACCTGTTAGTTCCCCATTTTGTAATCCACCCGGTCTTAATATAAGGTATTTTAGCGTGCTAGTTTGTAACCAAACTTCCGCTAACGATTTTTCACGTACCGCATGTCCAAACGCTTGTTTAGCTCGTAAAGATAATGTTGACCATGTATCACCACAACCTAAGGATGTGACTAACACCATCTGCCTTATATTGGCTTGTTCAGCACAATCAATAATAATACGTTGTGCCAGATAATTTCCGGTTTCCCCACCCAGTGTTGAAATAATTGTGGCGTCAGGTCCGGCTAATGCACAAAGCTGGCTAACCATAGATGAGTCGGTCGCATCACCGACATGACACTCAATACCTTGCTCACTTAACTGCTTGGCAAAAGTTTCGTCTCGTACCAATGCAATACAACGCCAACTTGGTTGGCACTGTTTAACTAACTGACAAATCTGATAACCCGTACCCAATTTTGGACTGACACCAAAAACTAATATTGTTTTCATGCTATTATCATCTCAACATTAGTTAATTTTATTTGCTAATGCTCTAAATTTTTCTAATTGATCCTGTTTTAACTGATGTTTTTCATCACGACCCACAAAAATTTTAAACATTGATTGTCCCATATGATTAAGAAAGATCATCGAAGCTGTCGACATTTTCATAAATTTACGTTCAATAAAAGCAATATATTGACAATGTTCAGCTTTAATATGACCACTTAATCCTTTTTGATGACGTAGATTGAAATATTTTTGACTATGCGAACCTGGCGGTAATTCACCTGAAATTTCAGCAATGACATCACCGGTATGGATCAAAAATAACACATCGCCCCAAGTTGTCACTTCATCCCAAATCATATCAAAATAAGAACCATCAACAATTTTCGCATCTGGTAAGGCTTGAATAACTTGCGTCAAAGTCACTTGATGATCTTGAGCAATTTTTTCTAATAACTCCTCGGGATTGGTTTGCATATAAGTTGAAAGATTACTGAGATGAGTTTGCTTATCTACCATGTTAATATCCTTTAATGATGTGAAATAGGTTGATTATTTTTCTTTTCAGAATGTGCACCAGGCATAGCAGGATGACCTTTCATTGCTTGCTTAGCCTTTGCCATTTTATGCTGTAATTCAATATGTTCGGGGTTGTTCAGTTGTAATAACAACTGCTGCAAAGCTTGTAAAATATTGCTTGACCAAAAACGACCAGATAATGTCAGTCGTAAACAATGATCCTCATCTTGAAGTAAACCAACTTGATGCCACTGTTTAATTAAAGGATCAAATAAATGACTATGCTCGGTCAATTTAGTCAAATCCACTCGACCTTTCTCAATGCCTGCTTGTAATTGATGTAACCAATCCCCTAATAAGGATTTATCTGTTAACATCATTAGGGGTTTTTTGCCCTGATCAAGTTGCATATAATACTGGTTTAAGTTACGATGAAGCATATACGAATGCGTATCTAATTTACCACCAGCACACGATCCAAAACCAAAAAAATGCGAACCTTGCTTAATCAAAAAGTTGTACAAGTTACGTTCACGACTTGTTTTAGCCCAATGCGCATTGGTCAAATGAACCCACCCCTGTTTAGCTAAAAACTCAGCACCTTGATGATAAAAATGACATTTGTCACTTACTGACGGCAACGCTATACGGTTATTTTCTACCCCTTTTGCTAACGGTGTGGTAGGTAGTAAATTTAGTGAATAAAGATCAACACCATCTAACGGAAGATCATTGACGATTTCAAGATCACGTTGCCAAGTTTCAATAGTTTGATTAGGTAAACCAAACATCAAATCGCAGACTAATGCCACACTATCACGTGAAGCAATACGCTCAAAATTTTTGATAATTTCTTGTTCTGTTGATTGACGACCTAACTTCTGTCTGATTGTCGTATTGAAGGTTTGTATGCCAATTGAAAATCGATTAGCACCCGCCTCAATATAGCTATCCACTTTTTCATCATCAAAATCCGAAATACGCCCTTCTACCGTAATTTCGCAATCGGGTGCTAAAGGCGCATATTGCTTAAGATAACGGATAACGCGTGCTAATTGCCCGGCAGCTAAAGCCGAAGGCGTACCACCGCCAAAATAAATGGCATGAATGGGGGCGGATTGCATGGCTTGATTATTAATTTCCAATGAAATTTCTTTCAATAAATAATCGATATAAGTACTTGTATCAAATTTACGCAAGGGATTTTGATAAAAGCCACAAAATTGACAATGAATGTCACAAAAAGGAATATGAATATAAATAAGACGCTTTCGACCACGCAAATCAGCATTTTGAATTTCTTGCCATTTTTGTTCAATTTCGTGTGGGGCAACGGGTAAACTTGCCTGTAAGGGCATAACCGCCCAGCGATCCTTAAAAGGAAGTGCTGAATTTAACGCATAAAAAGGACTAACATCTAAAGATTTCATAACTGCCATTCTGATTAAATATTCTGTAAAGATTAAATAATAATTATTATCATTTATCAATATATTTTATTTAATTTTTTATTAACCATTTGATACTTTGATAGATATTTTTATTTTTTCAATGACTGATGAGATTCTTTTACTACCAATTTGAATCTCCTTTTTTCAATTTTTTGCCATTTTTAACAAAATAATCACTTATAACATTCATTGTTCTTACTTTATTTCCCCTTAGTTTTAAAGCGAATATCCAACTAAAACGTAAAAATATCACCATATCACTATTGATAATAGTTCTCATTTTCAATATAGTGTAATGCAACTGTATTTTAGCTATAGGAATTATGTAATGATTAAAAAAATATATACAAGCCTGAGTGTTATTTTACTTATGCTTACATTATCAGGTTTAATAAATATCAGTTCAGCTAACCAAAGAATTGTCATTGCTGGGGGATCGTTAACAGAGATTGTTTATGCTTTGGGAGAAGGTCAACAAGTGGTCGGTGTTGATAAAACCAGTACGTATCCGGCAACAACTCAACATCTACCCCAAATTGGATATTGGAAACTGCTCAACATAGAAGGTATATTATCGCTTAAACCAACGCTATTTATTGCCTTTAATGATATTGAACCCGACAACGTTTTAACACAAATGCATCAAGCCAAAGTTGACGTATTGGCATTACCACGTGTCCCCGGCACGGTTGAATTACTTTATCAAAACATTGACAAAATTGCTCAAAAACTTAACAAGCAACATGAAGGTAATCAATTAATTACAAAAATAAAAACCCATCTTTCCAAGCTACAAGACAAGATTAAAACGCATCCCCAAAAAACCAAAGTATTATTCATGATGACAATGGGAGGAAGTAATGCCATTGCCGGTAAAAATACCACCGCTGACGCCTTAATCACCATTGCAGGTGGTGAAAATCTAGCGACGCATAACAGCTATAAAAATTACAGCGCCGAATCGCTAATTGCGATGAATCCTGATGTTATTTTATTAAACAGCCATTCCATACAACAATTAGGGGGTATGGATAAATTACAAACGATATCTGGCATAACCGAAACATCGGCTTACAAAAATAATCGAATTAAAACCATTGATGACAGTTATCTTTTTGGCATTGGGCCACGAGTGGATGAAGTTGCTACCCAGCTTTATCAAATTTTTTACCCAGAATAATCAATTGAAAGTACTTTAGATTATTCAGCATTAAAGGCATTTAACAGTAACGATAAAACAATCAAGCATCACGAAAACTGTTTTTAACGAATGATAAAAATCATTTAATTTAGATTAGTAAGATTGAAGGTTAAACATGTTATATATTAAGAATTTAAAAAAAACGGGCACACTAGCTTTAGGCTTAACATTCGTTATGCCTGCCATAGCAACTGACAAACATGATGATGAAAAAATCAACGACATCATGACAGTAACGGCACACGAATCAATCAAACAACCGGGTATCAATACTGAAATTTCCGAACAGGATATTCGACGAGACGGCGGGACTAATTTTGGCACGCTTATGCGCTACCAACCATTGATTTCAGCATCGGGCAACATATCGGGTTCTGGCAGTGGTAAAAGTAGTTGGGACAGAGGAGGCTTTACTGGTTACAACATTCGAGGATTAGATGCTAATCGCGTTTCTATCGATATTGACGGAATGCCACTGCCTATTGCACAAGGACGCGTCAATTCTGTCGGGCGAGCGGGTTTTGGCTCGTATGGAATAGGACGCGATTACATCGATACCTATATGTATAACAAAGTCGATATTCAATCTGGCGCAACTTCGGTAAGTAATGCCAATAATGCACTTGGTGGATCAGTGTCGTTTCAAACTAAAACTGCTAGCTATTACCTCTACCCCGGAAAAACCAGCTATTTTGGATTCCAAAATAATTATGACAGCACCGACAGAAGCTATCATCAAGGTATCACATTAGCAGGTGGTGATGATGAACTAAACGGAATTATCGTATTAAGTCGTCGTGATGGGCAGCAAGGAAGAAATTACGGAGACTCAATTAATAACTATCCAGAAAACAACCATTCAAATTCAATCCTTGCTGGTTTCAGTTGGCAAATGACCGATGAGCATCAGCTTAATACGACCATTGATTACAATAACAAAACCAAAAATTCGCATTATGATACATGGGACAAAAATGGTAAAAAAATTGAATCGCATGATAAGCAACGAAGTAAAAACAACCGCTTCAATTTGGCGATTAAAGATCACTGGACACCAACCAATATTAATTGGATAGATAGCCTCACCACACAATTAAATTATCAACGTACTAACGTTTATGATAGCACCAATTTAAATCACACTACTAACGGTAAATACAATATTCAAACCAATTATAATACTAAAGCCTATAATTTTATTACCACTTTGCTTAAACAATATAATAATCAAAAAATAAGTGCAGGTTTAAATGGAAAATGGAGTGAAGACGAATCGCCATTTTATACTTCAGCCAAACCAAGATATGGAAAGATTTTCCCTGACGGAGATTACACTAAACCCCAAGCTGACAGCCGTACTTATCAACTTGGTGGATTTATTGAAGATCGAATCGCCTTCAATATTAATGATCATCAAAACTATTACTTAGTACCCGGCATTCGAGCAATTTATCAAAAAACAAAGCCACGTCATTTAGAAAATATGGCTGTCACCATTGCAGATGCATCTAAACTAAGTCAACAATATAAAAGTAACAGTGATTTCCAGCTATTACCTTCACTCGCTTTGATGTACGACATCAATCCTAATTTTACAGCTTACCTACAATATAAACGCAGCGCACAAATGCCAAACCAAAATCAACTTTATGGTTCTTATTTAGCGCATAGCACCATGTATGTACTGGTTGGTGACTCTAATCTCAAAACCGAAACAAGCGACAATTTTGAATTAGGTGTTAAAGGTCATCCCATGACAGGAATAACCTTATCCACCGCAGCTTTCTATAATAAATACAAAAATTTTATCGCTTACACACGCTATAAAAAAGATTTTGTCGGAACGGGTAATCGACTGGTTTATCAAGCCGAAAACCGTGATAAAGCGTACATCTATGGTGCCGAATTAAGCAGCGAATTTAATTTTGGCTCATGGTTCAACCAAGCTAATGGCTTAACAGCTAAATTTGCAATTGGTTACAACCAAGGTAAATCAAAATCGAGCTATTTAGGTGATAAATACATTGAAATGGACTCTATTGCCCCACTCAAAAGTACCATTGGTTTAGCATGGGATGATCCAAATAAATTTTATGGTATTGCAATTAATGCAACTTTCCAAAAAGGCAAAAAAACCACCCCAACTTCACGGGAATCCTATAACAATGATGGTAAACCCATTCCTGATTCAAAAGAAGAATATTTTAGAATCGCAGGACATGGAGTCATTGACTTAACCAGCTATGTTAACATCACTAAAAACGTCAAGTTAAGTGGTGGTATTTATAATCTTACTGACCAAAAATACTGGGATTATTTAAGTAATAACAAGTTATATCGTAAATCCGATCGTAAATACCTCGACCTATTTACTGCACCAGGTCGAACATTCCAACTCGGCTTAGATATCGATTTTTAAAACAGCCTTGTTACTAAATAACATTGACAACTAACCCGCTTGTGCGGGTTTTTTTGTTAAAAAATGATTAATATAATTTAAAACTATATTAAACTAAAAAAAACAACAAATTAAATTGAACACTTATTAAATATATTTGATAATACTGCGCTTAATAAAGATTAATTATCCTATCGTTAATGGCTACTCAACAGACAACTATTAATAAAGTACAATTAATCAAATAATTATTTAAAAATAACTCAATTTTTCATGAATAAATAATCATCATAAAAAATATTACATGTAATATTTACATGTAATATTTTTATGATAATATTGTTCACATTAAACACTAACAAAATCTTAACTAATTTTTATGAAAAAAATGAAAGAGACAAAAAGCTCGGCTTTTTATCAGCAGCAGTATCGACAACGTCTGCGTGATCAGGGCTTAATCAAAAAAGAAGTTTGGATTTTGCCAGAAAATACTTCAAGGTTACTCGACATTGAAAAGCAATTTCGACAACCTTTGGTAATAAACAACCAGCGTTTTAATGATAAACAGGAATATAACGAAATGAAAAATAATAAAGTTTGGTTAATTACAGATCTTTATGATGAATTAAACAATTCTGAATTAGTTAAACAAGGTTCTGCAAGTATCGAAATCATTGATGGTGTTGATGCTTGTTTGCATATTATCATGCATGAATATGGTGACTTACCACTATTTTTAAGTGTATCAAATCAACAAATTATTGTTGAAGCGCTACTTTGGCCTGTTAATATAATTAAACAACAATCCCAATTTAACGAAGAAATTTTATGTACTCGTAAACTTTTCCCATTATCAACCATTGCGATTGAAAAAACGGGAGATGGCTCAGTTAACTATATTATGTATGGTGCGCTTAGTGCGACATCGATACTAAGTAATGTCATTTATGAATTAGAAACCTTATCCGATAATGTGATCAAAGCGACCGAAGCTTACGAACATTACTTTAATATTTAACTACAGAATAAATATCAACAATAAGGAGATTAAACAATGACCATTTTCAAAAAACTGATTACGGCACTACGAGGCGGTATCAACGAAGCCGGTGAATCCATTATCGATACCCAAGCTTTGCGCATATTGGATCAAGAAATCCGAGACGCCGATGCAGAACTCAAACAAGCGAAAGAGTCGCTAGCTAACGTTCTTGCTCAACAAAAAATAGCGGAAAAAGAAGCAAAAAGAGTTAAAACTCAAATTACTGAATACGAAGGCTACGCAGTAAAAGCATTAGATTCAAATAATGAAGAACTTGCATTAGAAATTGCTGAAAAATTAGTGACACTTGAAAACGAACATGATAACTACCAAAAACAAGTGACCTATTTTTCTGACAGTGTAAAAAACTTGCGTCAAACCATTTCACAAACTGAAATTAACATTCGCAATTTAAAACAACAAGTTGATATTGTCAAAGCGACCGAAAGCGTGCAAAAAGCTCAAACTGCGATTGCTCAACGTTATGGAAGTTCGACCGCTAAATTACAAACGGCGTTAGATTCTTTAGAACGTATCAAAAAACGTCAGGAAAAAAATGCTGCCATTATTGAAGCAAAAAATGAACTGGCAACAGCAGAAAATGAAAGTTCACTTGATAACAAACTCGAAGCAGCAGGAATTAAAACAGGCAATCAAAGCGCGATGGCAATTTTAGCCAGATTAAAAGAAAAACAAACAAACTAAAATAGTTATTTATTTTTTAAACTTAAAAATTATAAATATAGCTATTTGGAAGAATGAAATTTAAGGAAATATAATGGATCTATTCTGGGGAATCTTTTTTTCTTTTCCAGTCGTCATCTTTAGTGGATTAGTCACGATTTGCGTACTGTATTGGTTGGTTGCATCAATTGGCGTTTTAACGGTTGATTGCTTAGACATTGATTTTGATATAGATGTCAAACAACTATCAACTGATAATCCAGCTTCAGGATTTAGCGGCCTACTCATGAAGTTAGGATTCAACGAAGTCCCCATGACATTAGTCATTACCCTAATCGCTTTGTTTGGATGGTCAATCTGCTATTTTTCTTTTCGTTTTTTCATGATACCAATTAGTCATTATGCGCTAATTTACTACTTATTAGGATTAATAATTTTCATAACTGCCTTCATCGCGGCGGTGTACTTAACCGCATTTACAATAAAACCTCTACGCCCTATTTTTAGCAAACTCAATACAGCCAATAGTCATCAATCATTATTAGGTCAAACTGTTGAAATCCGTTCCAGTACTGTCAGCGAAACCAAAGGTGAAGCAACGTATGAAGACGGTGGAGCAGGTCTAATCTTACAAGTTAGATGTAACGAATCATATCAATTCAAACGTGGCGATAAAGCCATTTTGCTAAGCTATGATAAAACAAATAATAGCTATGAAATTATTAGCCTCGACGAGTTTAATGGATAACAAAATTATTTTTTTGGAGAAAAACAAATCATGTCAATCAATCAAGATACAGTCATATTTTTCTTGTTAACAATCGGAATTATATTCCTTGTTATTGTTGGATTTTTCTTATTATTCAAAGCATTTTATATAAAAGTGCCGCAAGGTACTGCACTTATTGTTAACGATATGACGTCAAGACCGAAGGTACACTTTACTGGAGCGTTAGTCTATCCTGTAATCTACAAAAAAGAATTTATGAAAATATCATTGATTACTTTTGATGTGGAACGTCGAGGCAAAGACGGATTAATCTGTAAAGATAATCTACGTGCAGATATTTGTGTTGCCTTTTATTTACGTGTCAACGAAACCACAGAAGATGTGTTAAAAGTGGCAAAATCGATCGGCGTTGATCGTGCATCAGATCAAAAAGCCGTCAGCACCCTATTTAGTGCTAAATTCTCGGAAGCGTTAAAAACGGTTGGTAAACAATTCGAACTTGCCAAACTCTTTGAAGATCGGATGAATTTCCGTGAACGAATCATTGATGTGATTGGAAAAGATCTTAACGGTTATGCGTTAGAAGATGTCGCTATCGATTACTTAGAGCAAACTCCGATTAAATCGCTTGATCCGGATAATATTTTTGATGCAGAAGGGATTAATAAAATCACGGCTATCACCGCTATCCATAAAGATGAAACCAACAAACGGGAAAGAGATCTTGAATTAGCCTTAAAGAAAAAAGACACAGAAACGATTGAAGCTAAATTAGAACTTGAGCGTCAACAAGCCGATGCCGAAGCCCGTCAAAAACGTGAGATTGAAACGATTCGAGCACGTGAACAAGCTGAAACATTAAAAGTTCAAGAAGAAGAGCGATTAAAAGCTGAACAAGCAAGAATTCAATCTCAACAAGAAATCGAAGTTCGTGAAGAAAACCGGCTGCGTGAAGTAGAAGTAGCGCAACAAAACCGCTTACGAGCAATTGCAATTGAAGAAGAACGTGTTGAACGTGCTCGCTCACTTGAAATCGTCGCTCGTGAACGTGAAGTTGAATTACAACGAATTGAAAAAGATAAAGTTCTTGAAGAAGAAAAGAAACATATTGCCAATGTGATTCGTGAACGTGTTGCCGTTGAAAAAACCGTTGCGATTGAAGAAGAAAACATCAAAGAAGTGCGTGAAGTATCCAAAGCGGATCGAGAAAAACAAACAACAATTATCGAAGCCGAAGCACGAGCAGAGCAAGAATTAGTCAAACAAGTTAAACAAGCCGAAGCGGATGAACAAGCATCGAAACATCGTGCGGTCGAACTTAGCACCATGGCACAAGCCGAACTTGAAGCTGCTGCAAAACAAGCCGAAGCGAAAAAACAACTTGCTCAAGGTATTGAAGCAGAAGAAGCAGCAATTGGACTTGCTGAAGCAAAAGTACGTAAAGCACGTGCCGAAGCGGAAGAAAAAGAAGGATTAGTCAAAGCCAACATTACCGCTGAAACCTTATTAGCAGAAGCAAGAGGAAATCAAGAAAAAGGATTATCTGAAGCAAAAGTCATTGAAGCGAAAGCGACAGCAACTGAAAAACAAGGTCTGACTGAAGCGAAAATACTGGAAGAAAAACTATCAGCTCAAGCACGTGGTGATGAACGCATTGGTTTTGCTAAAGCCGCTGCAATGAAAGAACAAGGTCTGGCTGAAGCACTGATCATACGTGAACGCCTAACTGCTGAAGCAAATGGTTTAATTGAAAAATTCCAAGCAATGGGCACCATGAGTGAACAATCTAAAAATCACGAAGAGTTCCGCTTGGCACTCGAAAAAGGCTTTGAACAAGCAATGGCAGCAATTGCAGCGAATAAAGAAATCGCTAAAGAACAAGCAGACGTACTTGCAGCTGCATTTAGTAAAGCAAATATTGAAATTGTTGGCGGTAATGACAACTTCTTTAACAGCTTCTCTAAAGCCATTAGCGTAGGTAAAGCAATTGAAGGAACAGTTAACCAAAGCCCTGTTCTGCAATCTGCTCTACAATCAGTCTTATCACGCCTATCCGGAAATAAAGACATTGATATCAAAGACACATTAAAAAATACTGATTTAAAAGCATTAGCTAAACAATTTTTACCATCGGATAGCAAAAAAGAAAGTGACAGCTAACCCAACTGCACATTATTGATAATGATTAAAACAACATTATCACTATCACCTGTTTTCGGTAAGGCAATCATAGCCTACCGAAAACAATCGCCTTTCTGGATAATGATCAAGAGTTAAAAATGGCAGAAATAGAACAAGAAAACGAACAACAAACAACACTCGATAAAGCGGTCGCCGAAGGCGGTGCTTATGAAATCCTTCGTAAACGTTTGACTTCGCTAGGACAAGAACTAAACCAAAAAACCGAAGCCTTAAACCAACAACGACTGACCGAATTTGGCAAAAGTGACATGTCAATTATCGGACGTATTCGCATCAGAACTGAAAATAACTGTATCGCCAGAGACATCGTTCGATTTGGTGATTGGTTACTTTTTGGTTACAACGTCTTTCTAGGATTAAAAAAAGAAACCAAAATCGAAGACGTATTCTCGCTTTATCAACTTGTAGAACGAGATGGCAATTACGAAGCCGATTCGGTTGATCTATCCAATACCTTTTTAAATATTGATCGCTTTGTTCAAGATTTTAATGAACTCTACACCTATTATAAAAATGCACAATTACTCCAATTAGTTGAACGAGATGGAAAGCTACTTGCCAGTTTCCAAATTGGTGAGCGAGTCAGTGACATTCGTGTATTTCGTTGGTCAATTTCAAGTGACAAAAAAACCATTGATTACATCGATAATCGTGGTGAACGTGATATAGCGCTACCACCAGCTTACGATTTTGAATGGATTGAAACCACACGTGACAATATCGTCAATGGACGATTCCCTCACGTTAATATCTTAGATACAGTCTTTGTTGAAACCATTGGCGGTGACTTAACCATAAAATGTGAAAACAACACCAATGACGGGCTGGGAATCTACAGTGAAGAAGTACTCGACAAAAATCAATCCATTAATGATGCCAAAATTGAATACGCAAAAGTCGGATCCTTAATTTTGCTAAAAGTCTTACCGTATCGTGAAGAAAACTGGCGCTATTTAATCTATAACACCCTCACTCAAAAAGCCCAACGCATCGATTTTATTGGACAAGCCTGTATTCAGCTACCGGAAGATCATGGTGTAATCTTTCCTGGTGGATATTATCTACAAAATGGGGAATATAAAACTTTCGATCAATCCATGTCGGGTATGCGATTTAGACGTATCAGACGTTCACCCAATGGCGAAGATGTCCTTTACATATTTTATGATCCAAGTTCTGGTCGTTTAGCACTATTTAACTACAATATGATCGAACGAAAACTTGATAATCCAATTTTAGGTCATGGTTATGCAGTGTTTGAAGACGGTCGAATGGTGGTATTTGAAGGTGAAAATAATGACCCGACTCGCGTTCATCCAATGCAAATTTGGCAAACCCCCTTTTATAGTGACGAATTTGCAGCAACACAACCAACTAACAACAGTTTTTTAGGCAAGATTGGTAATGCGGAACTGGTCAGAGGGATTTCAGATCTTTACTTTATTGCACGTGAAATTGATAACCAATCGGTTTCATCCCAACTATACAGCAAACTAAGTGAAGACACAAAACGGTTATTTGACAGCTATTTTTGGCTCAACGACGAGAAAAATCTATCTTTTACGCCTGTACTACGTAACATTATACAAACGAGTGAATTAGTGATAGATGAATATGAAAAAGTGGAAAGCATACGCCGACAATCTGAAAGCGCCATGCGTGAAGCAATTTCAAACCAACAAGACTTATTGACTAAACTCTATCCCGATAGCTGGCAAGAAACACAACAATACGTAGATGCACTAAATGCAATTAAAATGCAGCTAGGTAGTTTAGTGACATTAAGAACCTACCGTTATATTGATTTGAATCAGATCGACATAATGGAAAAAGCCTTAAAAGAACGCCAATCTATCGTATCATTAGCGACAGCCGAATTTTTAGGCAGTGACAAAGCCCTTGAACCGTTTATCACCCAAATAGATGAAATTGAAAAATATCTTACTAAAGCAGACACAGTCGCCAAACTTATCGAACCGATAAAAACCGCTGACCAAATGTCTGAAAACTTAGATATGCTTTCACAATTAATGGCATCATTAAAATTTGATGACGTAACACTACAAACCAAAATTATTGAATCGATCGCCGAAGTTTATGCCAAACTCAATCAAACCAAAGCACGCATTAACCAAAAACGGAAAAATCTATCCAGCGTTGAAATGGTGGCGCAATTTGGTGCGCAATTCAAACTATTTAGTCAAAGTATTGCCAGTGCATTAAGCTTAGCCACCACGCCAGAAAAATGTGACGATGAACTATCAAGGCTATTAGTTCAACTTGAAGAACTGGAAAATCAGTTTAGCGAAAGTGAAGAGTTTTTAAATGACATACTGGCAAAACGTGAAGAAATCTTAGAATCATTCGAAACGCACAAACAAGCACTACTTGAAGATCGAACAAGACGAACGGAATCGCTACTGACTGCTGCTGATAGAATTTTAGACAGTATTCCAAGACGAACCGCAAAATTTTCAGATCAAAACGAACTCAATGCCTTTTTTGTTGCCGATCCTTTAGCGCTGAAAATTCGTGAAATAGTCGAAAAATTACGTGCACTTTTTGATAATGTCAAAGCTGATGATATTGAATCACGCTTCAAAAGTGCCAGAGATCAAGCAATACGTTCTTTACGTGACAAATCCGAAATCTTTGAATCGGGTGGAAATGTCATTAAATTAGGGCCAAGACATAAATTTAGCGTCAATACACAAGAACTTGACCTAACCATTGTACCCAAAGAACATCATCTTTACTTACAATTAACAGGTACCGATTACCAAGAAAAAATAGTCCATCCAAAATTAGAAAGTTATCAACCTTTTTGGACTATCTCGCTTGAATCTGAATCCCCTACTGTCTATCGAGCAGAGTATCTTGCCTATTCGATCATCAACTCGGCATTAAAAAAAGAACATAATTTAAGTTATGAAGATTTAATCAGCCAACTTAATCAACCCGAAATTCTAAATAAAACGGTACGTGACTACGCTGCCTTACGCTATCGAGAAGGTTATGAAAAAGGGATACATGATCACGATGCGGTAAAAATATTATCGAAAATTGTTCCACTTGGTGAAGCCGCCAAACTACTTAGATACAATCCATTAGCACGTAGCGTGGCGATACTGTTTTGGTATCACAATCAAAAAAATGATATCGTCAGATTATGGCCAGAACGTGCCAAAACGTGTAAGGATATACAAGCATTATTCGGACATGAAGAAGGATTAAAAAATCTACAAAACGAAATATCGGTTGAACTCACTCAATTTTTACAAAAACAGCCTATCGACCATGAACCTTACCATATTAAACAGGCAAGCGAATACTTAAGCTATGTCTTAGCTGAAATTCCACAACAATTTACGTTAAGCAAATATAGCCATTATTTATATGAAGGATTAAATACTCGATTAGAAGAATCGCACATGTGGAGTGATTTTAACCAATCGCAATTAAATCTTAAAAAACGACTGGCTGACCGTTGGAATCTTATTGAAAGTTGGTTTAAAGGGCTTTGTACCCTACCCCAATATCAAAAATTGAGTGAATACATCGCCGAAGCCACTTTACTATGCATGTTGGATAAAGAAAGTAACATCACTTTAGCAATCAGCGAAATTGAACTGGATATCACCGTCAATGATTTATTAGGTGAACACCCTTCAATTACACAAGGGGTGTTACAAATCAATCTTGATGACTTCTTTAGTCGCATGCGTAAACAATCACGTGTCGTTATACCGCAATTCCAACATTACCAAAGCCTGCGTCAAGAAGTGCTGGATGAACAACGTGAGCAATTACATCTTGAAGAATTCAAAGCTAAACCACTCAGTTCATTTGTGCGTAATAAACTGATCAACCAAGTGTATTTACCAATCATTGGGGACAATTTAGCAAAACAAATGGGCACTGTCGGTGAAAGTCGCCGTACTGACTTAATGGGGTTATTACTACTCATCTCGCCACCAGGTTACGGTAAAACAACCTTAATGGAATATGTGGCTAATCGACTTGGCTTAATATTTATGAAAATTAACGGCCCGGCACTAGGACACAGCGTATTATCATTCGATCCACAGCAAGCGCCAAATGCCACCGCGCGACAAGAACTTGAAAAACTCAATTTAGCGCTCGAAATGGGTAATAACGTCATGCTTTATATTGACGATATTCAACACACTAACCCAGAATTTTTACAAAAATTTATTTCGTTATGTGATGGTTCTCGTCGTATTGAAGGGGTATGGAAAGAAAAAACCAAAACCTATGACCTACGGGGTAAAAAATTCTGTGTCATTATGGCTGGCAACCCTTATACCGAATCGGGTGAGGTTTTCAAAATCCCTGACATGTTAGCCAACCGTGCAGATATTTATAACTTAGGTGAAGTTTTAGGTGGCATGGATGAAGTGTTTGCATCAAGTTACATTGAAAACTGCTTAACATCAAATCCAATATTATCGCCATTGGCACTACGTGATCTTAATGACCTATATCAGTTTATCGACCATGCGCAAGGAAAACCGCTTAACACCAACGAACTTAGTTATGCCTATAGCCAAGCAGAAATTAGCGAAATCATCGCTGTACTGCGTCATTTACTGAAAATTCGAGAAGTGGTCTTTAAAGTCAACCAGCAATACATTATTAGCGCAGCGCAATCCGATAAATACCGAACAGAACCGCCGTTCAAGTTACAAGGTAGTTATCGAAACATGAACAAATTAGCCGAAAAAGTTTCTTCTGTAATGAATGATGAAGAACTCAACCAAATTATTGAAGATCACTACTTGGGCGAGGCACAACTGCTGACCAACGGCGCAGAAGAAAATCTGCTTAAACTTGCTGAAATTCGAGGGGTCTTAACAAAAGAACAAACTAAACGTTGGCAACAAATCAAAGCTGACTTTATGCGCAATAAAACACTAGGTGGTGACGAAGCGAATACCGGTAACCAAATCGTTACCCAACTAGCTGACTTAGTACAAAGTGTTCAAGCATTAAAGTTATAAAGTGGTTATTTTATTAAAAAAGCGGAAATGAATTTTCCGCTTTTTCTTAGAAAATGATGACCATGATTCAGTTAGGTTAAAACAAAATTGATAAACAATTAAACCAGACAATAATTTTTGGAGGGCTAAAATAACGATAAAAATATACAAATGAGTATTAAGGAAAACATATAACTTATATAAAGAAAACATATTACATTATCTAATGAAAGAGAAATTTATAATTCCGGAAAAGAATACATTGAAGCTACTTAAAAAAACTTATTATTTGTATGACCTATTTTGAGGATCGGATGCAATCAAGTCCTGCAACCAAAAAGTTCTAAAATCATCAATGGAAAACCTTTTGATATTAGACACCTCGATTTTTCCGTACCTATCGATATCTTTTCATCTAAATTTAAGGGTAATTATAATTAAGAATCTTTAGAAAAAATGACGTCTCCTTATGAGGATGAGGTATTTTTTTATATATGCCACAAGGTAGCAATGAGTTGAAGGTATGGTAATCATGAAAAAATTAATAAACGTGTTTTTACTTAGTAGTTTTCTGTTTTCTTGCGGACAAGCACAAAAAACAGATAAACAAATAATTCAAGAAACTATCTATACTTTAAAAGTTACTTCCGGTAATCCGTATGAATCTTACGTAAATAACATGGTTTTGGAAAAAAATTATTTAGCAGGTTCGAGTGATAGTGAATTAATTATTAATGATCTTATATTAAAATCGGGAAAACAAAAATTACAAATTGTCTTATTACCAAATGATGGAAATAAAACGGTAGATAAATTGGGTATTGATTACCTAACATTAAGTATTTATAAATATAATAATGGATATTCATCTTATTCAGAACAAAAATCGACTTTAATTTACGAATTTAAATTGGATGATCCACATGCAGAAATGCCACTAATCACCAAAGAATGGATTTTCAATATTGATGTTCCGTACAAACTAAAAAATTGGGAACACAGCATAGATTTGAGAAAAGAAAATAAGGATAAGTTACTTAAAGAAGTCGTAGATTATTATAACCATTTAGCTAATATAATTAATAAAGGCGATAAAAAATCTTTCTTGGCCATTATGAAAGTAAGAGATTCCGAAGTCTTTAAATCATTATATAATGATACTGAATTAATTAAAGAAGATGAACAATATATAGACAATAGATTATCTAAAAGTATAGGAAATATACAACCGATCAAAAATTATAATATTATGTTTTATGGAAATGGAAGATTAGTGACATTAGAAGACAAAAAAGGCGAAACTCCGCTGTTTGCAGAAGATAAAAATGATATTTACTCATATCAAATCTATCTCCATCGCCCTTATCCTAATGCACCATTAGAAGTAATAAGATAGGTAATCATGACAAAATTATATATTTTTACTTTTTAGTCATTTATTTTTCCCAAAAAAGCTCGCATTTAACGAGCTTTTAATCTTTTACTATGGTTGACTTTTGCTATACTCTTTTAGGATTTCTTTTGCCGTTTTACCATCAAGTTTTTCTTTCAATATTTGCTGAATTTTAGCTTCGTCACCTCCAGTTTCAAAACTAGCGGCGAAAACAATGTTAAATATTGCCTTTTTGAAATTATCGCTATCCTCTCCTTTTAAAGTTTCCGATATTTCTTTCATTGATGTTTGAAATGCTGACTTAGATGAAGCGTCAACTTTAGGTGAACCATCACCACATCCAACTAAAACAAAACTAACAACAAATACAGCTAGTAACTTCTTGAACATGTATAATGTCCTTTTGTTAATTGATTTTTTTTGTAATTATACAAAATTAGCCATCGAAGGAATATCGATTATTTTATCCAACAAAAATAAATAGGTAATAATGCCCTTATGATTGTATTATCATCGAAGAAAAACGCAAATTCATGCACCAAATGCTCGGCGGACCAAAATTAACGGCAGTCAATCAGCCTCAACTGTTGGCTTAATAATTTAGGGAACTGCTGGTAATTGCGATTCATAACGCTTCAGAGTGCTTACATGTTAAAAATACAGATGTAAACAGTTGTAAGGCTACTGCGTAACTAAATGTAGTATGTCGCAGCTGTCATCATAGACTGAATATGCTGTCGCGCATAACCAAACAACCAAAGCTATCACTCTCCAATAAGTAACGCCATTATTTTTTAATAGATTAAATAAACCGACAAGAACCAGAATCGAATTTAAAAAATTAATTGAATAAATAAATAAGATTACGCTAATTCTAAGCAATGTTGGAACGTGATATGCGTTGAAAATAGAAGTAATTGCAAAATAAATTACAATTAGAATCACACTAAATAAAACACCGAACACCCAAAAAGTTACAGCTAGACCTAGATCGCCTTTCACTAATCTCTTAAATATATTCATATCTGTTTCTCGTGTATAAATAAAGCACACTATACAGCCAAATACATTATTCACAAAATTATTTACGGGTGAATTTATGAATACTGATAGCTCGAAAAGGCGAGCATCTTATATACTTTGCCTTCTTTTGAAGGCTTTTTTAGAGATGATTATGACTAAAAAAATTTTGTTAATGTGAAAATCAAAGATAGGTTTTAGAAAGTTTATGAGTTAATAAACTGCGAAATTAATTTTCACCTTACTTTGCACATACGTGGTGAATTTAGGTGGATTATTTGGCTTGTTCTACTGGATGTTTATCCTAGGTTTTGCAGATTCAATGGCTTTTACAATTAGCCTATTTACAGTATTTTTTTGTTGCTGAATTAGAATATACCGTAACGACACCGTTAATAGATTGGTGTTGTCAATCCTATAGAATCATATTAGATCGTGTTAAAAATTCTAAAAATCAAGTATCAATGGGATTTAATCGTGGTCGGGCATTGTGAGTTATTGATGAAATGGCGTCCCCTACAGGATTCGAACCTGTGACCTACGGCTTAGAAGGCCGTTGCTCTATCCAGCTGAGCTAAGGAGACATGTTATCATTGATTTGTTGATTTAACGCTGTGTATTATATAAAGCTATTTCGATCCGTCAATGATTTTTAGTCGTTTGTCTGCTTAGATTATCAAAATATCATCAATTTATCGTTTTATTTGTCTATATTTGCTAATCGTTAAAACGGTATTTGTAGGTTATCTGTTTATTGGTTTTATTTAACTTCTATCGATCACTTAAACATTTTCCATTTGGAAATTTTAATTCTAAATTTCTATCAGTTTATTCTTTCCGCCTGTTTTTAAATTTTTTCGAATTAAGTTTAATTGTAATTGATATTTATTTAGCATTGGCTATCTGCGCTTTTAACATAGCAAGCCTGCTTTGTCCTTGTTGCATATTCTTCTCAGGGGATAATTTTGTTCGTTCATCCGTCCAATTGAGATCATCTTGAGGGAGTTCCAGCAAAAAACGGCTTGGCTCTACGTAAACTGTTTCGCCAAATTGTTTGCGTTGACGACTAAAGGAAAAAGTGAGTTCTTGTTGTGCTCGGGTAATGCCAACATAAGCAAGACGACGCTCCTCTTCTATATTGTCCTCATCAATACTGTTTTGATGCGGTAAAACGCCTTCAGACATGCCAACCAAATAGACATAAGGGAATTCTAGTCCTTTAGATGCATGAAGTGTCATAAGCTGAACTTGATCGAGTTCTTCTTCAGATTCGTTGCGTTCTAGCATATCCCGTAAGGTAAATCTTGCTACGGCTTGTTCAAGTGTCATACCTTCGTCAATGTCATCACCTTGTAACATATCATTTAACCAACTGATTAATTGCTCTATATTGCGCATTCGCATTTGTCCTGCGGTTGGTGAGGGTGATGTTTCATAAATCCAACTTTCATAATGGATTCCATGCAGTAACTCGTGAATAGCTTCCATGGGTTCATTATGGGATTTTTGAATTAGTGAATCAAACCATTGAATAAAGAGTTGTAGCGTTTCCATTCGTTTGCCAGATAATACTTCCGTAAGTCCCATATCATGACTTGCTTGATATAAACTGACAGCTCGATGATTTGCCCATTCCCCTAGTTTTTGGATCGTGACTGGCCCTATTTCACGTTTTGGCGTGTTGATAATGCGTATGAACGCATTATCATCATCGGGATTTGTCAATAATCGCAAGTAAGCCATGAGATCTTTAATTTCAGTTCGAGCAAAAAAGGAAGTCCCCCCCGAAATTCGATAAGGGATCCGGTATTGCATTAACATTTTTTCGATCAATCTGGCTTGATGATTTCCACGATATAAAATTGCATATTGACCATATTGGCTATTATTCGCAAATCGATGACCAATTAAATCATTGATCACCTTTTCGGCTTCGGACTCTTCACTATCGGCAGAGATAACTTTAAGCTGTTCACCATAACCCAGTTCTGAAAATAGTTTTTTTTCAAATATATGGGAATTATTTTCAATTAAAATATTGGCAACTTTTAAAATTCGCCCGGAAGATCGATAATTTTGTTCGAGTTTTATAACTTCTAGATTAGGAAAATCTTGTTGGAGTAAAACTAAATTTTTAGGGCGGGCTCCTCGCCATGAGTAGATCGATTGATCATCATCGCCTACAACAGTAAATTTGGCTCGATTACCGACTAATAATTTAATGAATTCATATTGACTGGTATTAGTATCTTGATATTCATCAATGAGTAGATAACGAACTCGATTTTGCCATTTTTCTCGAACTTCTTCATTATTTTTTAATAATAAGGTAGGCAATAAGATAAGATCATCAAAATCCAAGATACTGCAAGCTTTTAATTGTTTTTCATAAAGCTGATAACAATGAGCAAATAACTTTTCTTTGTTGGTTTGAGCCCTAGCCATGGCTATTGTTGAGTCGACAATATCATTTTTCCAATTCGAAATAGTTGAACGTAGTTGGTTAATGAGATCTTTATCGCCATCTAACCATTGTTGAGTCAGTTCTTTGAGTAATGCAGTTTGATCATGATCATCAAATAAAGAAAAGTTAGCTTTAATGCCAAGATGTTTATATTCTCGACGAACGATATCCAAACCCAGTGTATGAAAAGTCGAGATTTTAAGCCCTCTTGCCTCTTGTTTGCTGAGTGATTGAGCAATACGCTCTTTCATTTCACGCGCGGCTTTGTTGGTAAAGGTCACAGCAACAATGTGGCGTGGCAAATATTCCTTAACACGAATTAAGTAAGCAATTTTGTTTATTATAACCCGAGTTTTTCCCGAACCTGCACCGGCTAAGACCAGGCACGGGCCAGAAACATATTCAACAGCTTGTTGCTGACTTGTATTTAACCGCACAGAATTTAGACCTTTATGAAAATGGCTTAATAGTATATAACGATTTGCTTGTCACCTGCAATTACGCTTAATTTTTGAACAACCATAACAACAGGATGACGCTGGCAATGTTACTGAATAAAGTTTAAAGCATGTTCGACAACTTCAATCCCTGCCCCTTTTTTATATGCATTTTCGCTAAGATAGCGTCGCCATTGTTTTGCACCTTTTTGTCCATTAAAAATACCCAATGTATGACGCATAATGTGATTAAGTTGAGCACCTTGTAAAAGTTGTTGTTCGATATAAGGATAAAGACATCGTATTGCCGCTATTGGATCTATGGGTTGCGTATCTAAGCCAAAGATTTGGGAGTCAATTTGTGCTAATAACATGGGATTCTGATAGGCTTCTCGTCCCACCATGACGCCATCAACATAATTTAAATGGTGTTTTATTTCGTCGATCGTTTTAACACCACCATTGATGGCTATAGTTAAGTTAGGGTAATCTCGTTTGAGTTGATAAACTCGTTCATAGTCAAGTGGTGGAACTTCACGATTTTCTTTAGGGCTAAGTCCGGATAACCATGCTTTACGTGCATGTACAATAAACGTGTTAGTATAAGGTAGAACTGTTTCAATAAATTGGCATAAAAAAGCGTAGCTATCTAGATCATCGATCCCGATTCGTGTTTTAACCGTTACGGGGATATCAATTTGTTCTTGCATGGATTCAATACATTTAGCCACTAAATCAGCATTTCCCATTAAGCACGCACCAAACATCCCATTTTGAACGCGATCTGAAGGGCAGCCAACATTAAGATTTACTTCATTATAACCATGATTTTGAGCTAATTTAGCGCACTGTGCTAATGCATTGGGATCACTTCCGCCAAGTTGTAAAGCAATAGGATGTTCATCGACGTTAAAATCAAGGTAATTCCCTTTACCAAATAAGATTGCTCCTGTTGTTACCATTTCGGTATACAGTAAAGTTTGTTTAGTCAATATCCGATGAAAATACCGACAATGTTTATCGGTCCAATCAAGCATGGGTGCTACAGAAAATTTATTGTTTGTTGATTTCATTTATGTACCAGATTTAAAGCGGTAATTAAATTATGAAGCAAATAACTAAACATATATTCTATCATAAAACATAGAATACAATGATGTTAGGGTTTTGTGTTTAATTTAGAAGTGTATCAATAAAAAGTGCATAATTTAACTTGTTTTTTATCTTGTTATATTGGATTTTAATTTATAAAATTATATTATTTAATTAATTCAATAGTTTTGTTAAATCTTTAAAAGATTACTTGTTAAAAGTCTTAAAGTTATTAAAAGTATCATATTTATACGAG